>CAZFAW010000064.1:0-10044 GCA_964517015.1 uncultured Chryseobacterium sp. | reverse complement strand
CCCAGCGGGTTGGTGGCATTGATCAGGCGGTAATCGGTGGCGCCCAGACGGCCGTCCTTCCCGGGGTAGCGCGCCGTCCAATCGAACTGCTTGGCGTACAGTTCCATCACCAGGGTATCGGGGTGGGCGGGTGCAACGATGCGGTTCCAGGTGATCAACCCGTAGATGATGATGCCGATCATGACCACCGCGGGTACCACGGTCCACCAGATCTCCAGGGTGTTGTTGTGGGGGTACCAGAACGCCTGACGCCCCTTGCGCATGTAGTACTTCCCTGCGAACCAGAACAGCACCGTGTTCGTGATGAAGAACACGATGAACAGCACCACCCAGTTCCAGAACATGAGGTTCTCGATCCAGACACCGTGCATCGAGGCGGGCACGGGCAGCAGCTGGTCGCTGTAATCGATCAGCAGCCAGAAGAAGAAGGCGAAGTAGGCCACGCAGAACAGCCACATCAGGCGCGCGTTCATGCGGTTGTCGCTGTCGCTGATCTCCTCCTCGCGGGTGCCGCGCAGCTTGGAGGTCAGTTCGTACACGCGTGCCAGCTGAGCGATCGCCATCGCACCGAAGGCAACCACCAGGATGATCAGCAGGGTCGTCATCGTTCCGTCGTTGGAGTTGTCGCGGTGGTTGTTTTCAGAACTGGTGGTGCACGCTTTCGGCCAGGTAGGGGTGGTTCACCACCGTGAGAGGCGCCTTGGTCAATCGCGTGAGCGTGAGGTAGGTGAACGCGCCGAGGCCCGTTGCGAACATGCCCAGTTCCAGCAGACCGAGGTGCCATTCGCCCACGGCACCCGGTTGCACCAGCACGTTCACGTCCAGCCAGTGGCTGAAGAAGATCAGGAAGCCCACCCCGGTGACGAAGCGCGGGTTGCGTTTGGCGTCGCGGGCCACCAGGATCAGCAGGGGCAGCAGGAAGTTCATCAGGAACATGGTCCAGAACGGCCAGCGGAAGCCGGGGTCGGGCTGGATGGCGTGCCCGGGGTTGATGCGGATGAAGAAGTAGCTCACCTCCTCGGGGATGTCGGCGTACCAGTACAGCATGAACTGCGAGAACCAGAGGTAGGTCCACAGGATGCTGATGGCGAACATCCACTTGCTCATGTCGTGGATATGGCTGCTGTTCACCTGGGGCAGGTAGCCCTTGCGCTTCAGGTACAGCGTAAGGAGCACCGCGTAGATCATGGCGCTCACCCACATGCCGCTGAACACGTACCACCCATAAAGCGTACTGAACCAGTGCACGTCGATGCTCATGAGCCAGTCCCACGAAAGGGTGCTGCTGAACACGGCGAAGAACACCAGGAACAAGGCGCCACGGCGGTAGGTGAGCAGGTGCGTGCGCACCAGGTTCTCGCCGGTGAGGCCGTCCATCTCGAGGCTCTTCTTACGGAACCAGCTGGCGGCGATCACGAACGTGGCCAGGTAGATCACCGTGCGGCCGATGTGGAACACGGGGTTCAGGAACGGCCATTTCCCGGCGATCACCGGATCGGTCTCGCGGGCCTCGGGTGCCATCCAGTGCCACACGTGGTGCACGCCCATCCAGCCCAGGACCACCGTGAGGAGGATGATCACCGCGCCCACCGGCAGCCAGGCCATCATGCCCTCGTACACCCGCTTCAGGAGCACGCTCCAGGCGGTCTCCGTGGCGTTCTGCAACGCATAGAAGAAGAGGATGCCCAGGCTGATGCCGAAGAAGAAGAAGCCGTTCACCAGCAGGCTCGCCCAGGTGCGCTGGTGGTGCTCACTGTGATCGCCCATGATCCCGATCAGCGCCGCGACGATGCCAACGAGCATCAAACCGCCGCTGATCGTCCGGGCCCGTTTGCTGAAGGTGAATTCCATCGGTGGCGTAGGCTTCGGTTCAGTTCTTCTGTGCGGTGGTGTCCGCGGCGGCGGGGGCCGCATCGCGCGTCATCTTGCCGCCGTTCTGCAGGTACTTCACGTATTGGATCACGAGCCAGCGCTCCTCCTTGGTAAGCTGGCTGGCGTGGCTGCCCATCATGCCCTTGCCGTAGGTCAGGGTGTGGAACATCTTGCCTTCGGGCAGGTCCTTCAGCGGGCCGCTGTAGGCCTGGGGGGGCGGGTGCCCGCCGTTGTTGATCACGGGGCCATCGCCCTGGCCGGTCTCGCCGTGGCAATGCACGCAGAACTTGGTATAGATGTCCTTCCCTTTCTCCACCGTGGCCTCGGTCATTTCGATCGGGCTGCGCAATTCGGCGCCGGCCCGCTCATAGTCCTCCGGTGTGTTGGCGTAGGGGTAGGGGAAATTGAACGCGGCCTTCGACTGGTCGGCGGCGAAGGCGATGGTACCGGCGGGCGGCAGGCGCCAGCTCGGGGTGTTGCGCTCGGCCTCTGCCACGCTGTCGCCGAAGTAGTAGGGATCCTGTCCGTAGTCCACATAGGCTTCCACGGCCGGGCTGCGGTACATGTCGGGGAAATACTCCAGGCCCGGGCTGTTGGGATCGCCGCACGAGGCCATCATCACCACGGCCGCCGGAACGCTGAAAAGGATGAGCTTCTTCTTCATCGGGGGTTCAGCATTGGCGTTCATTGATCTCGAACACCGGTGTCTGGCGCAGCATTTCGGTCACCTGCGTGCTGCTGTGGCCATGGTTCTCCCCGGTGCGGATCTCCATCACGAACTTGTCGTCGGTGCTGCGCGGATCGGGGTTTCGCGCGGGCATGCCCGGCAGGGTCTTGTTGCGGATCAGGAAGGTGAGGGCCATGCCGTGGCAGGCGCACAGGATCGTGAACTCGAAGGTGACGGGGATGAACGCCGGCAGGTTCTGGTACATGGTCATGCTGGGTTTGCCGCCGATGTTCATGGGCCAGTCCGTGATCATGAAGTAGTACATGCCCAGCAACGCCAGGGTGGTGCCGGTGGCGCCGAACAGGAAGCTCACGATGCCCATGCGCGTGCGCTTGAGCCCGATGATCGGATCGATGCCGTGGATCGGGAAGGGGCTGTACACGTTCTTCACCTTCACGCCGGCGGAAACCACCTTGCGCGCCCCGGCCTTCAGTTCCTCGGGGTCGTTGTACACCGCGTAGATCGCCTTGTTCTCCATGCGCTGATCAGTGGGTGGTGGCGTGGGCAGGGGCCTTCGCCTGTTCGTTCTTGTAGCTCTCGCCGCTCATCTTCAGGATCGACTTCATCTCGTTCAGCGCCACCACGGGGAAGTAGCGGGCGAAGAGCAGGTAGAGCGTGAAGAAGATGCCGATGGAACCCAGGAAGGTACCCGCGTCCACCCAGGTGGGATGGAACATGGTCCAGGCGCTGGGCAGGTAGTCGCGGTGCAGGCTGGTCACGATGATCACGAAGCGCTCGAACCACATGCCCGTGTTCACCACGATGCTCATGATGAAGCTGAAGGTGAGGTTGCGGCGCCAGCTCTTCACCCAGAAGAGCTGAGGGCTGATCACGTTGCAGGTCATCATGCTCCAGTAGCTCCACCAGTAGGGGCCCGTGGCGCGGTTGATGAACGCATAGCTCTCGTACTCCACGCCGCTGTACCAGCTGATGAACAGCTCGGTGATGTACGCCACGCCCACGATCGAGCCGGTGACGATGATCACGATGTTCATGTACTCCACGTGCTTCACGGTGATGTATGCCTCGAGCTTCATCACCTTGCGCATCACCAGCAGCAGCGTTTGCACCATGGCGAAGCCGCTGAACACGGCGCCGCTCACGAAGTAGGGCGGGAAGATGGTGGTGTGCCAGCCGGGGATCACCGAGGTGGCGAAGTCGAAGGACACCACCGAGTGCACCGAGAACACCAGCGGGGTGGCGCACCCGGCGAGCACCAGGCTCACCTCCTCGAAGCGCTGCCAGGCCTTGGCCGTGCCGCTCCACCCGAAGCTCAGCACCGAATAGAACTTCTTCTGCCAGTTCTTGGTCACCCGGTCGCGGATGGTAGCGAAGTCGGGGATCAGGCCGATGTACCAGAACACCAGCGACACGCTGAAGTAGGTCGAGATCGCGAACACGTCCCAGAGCAGGGGGCTGTTGAAATTCACCCAGAGCGAACCGAACTGGTTGGGCAGGGGGAACACCCAGTAGGCCTGCCAGATGCGGCCCATGTGGATCATGGGGAACATGGCCGCCATGATCACCGCGAAGATGGTCATGGCCTCGGCGCTGCGGTTGATCGCCATGCGCCAGCGCTGGCGGAACAGCAGCAGCACGGCGCTGATCAGCGTGCCGGCGTGGCCGATCCCCACCCACCACACGAAGTTGGTGATGTCCCAGGCCCAGTCCACCGTCTTGTTCAGGCCCCACACCCCGATGCCCTTGCTGAAGAGGTAGAGGATGCAACCGATGCCGTAAAGGGCGATCAGCGAGCTGATGGTGATGAGCACGTACCACCCCCGGGGGGCCTTGTTCTCGATCGGACCTACGATATCGTTGGTGATATCGTGGTAGGTCTTGTGCCCCAGGATCAGGGGAGTACGGAGCGCTGCTTCTTGCTGCATGTTCCTGTGTCCTTAGGCGTGCGGTTTTTCGGCGGCTTCGGTGCCATGCTCCCCATGGCCACCCTCGTGCTGGGCCACGGGCATGTCCGCGTTGCGCACCTTCACCATGTAGTTGATGTTCGGCTGCGTGCCCACCTCCTCGATCATGATGTAGGCCCGGTCGTTCTCGCGCTGGGCCTTCACGGCGCTCTTCTCGTCGTTCAGGTCGCCGAAGGTGATCGCGTCCGTGGGGCAGCCGGCGCTGCAGGCGGTCTGGATCGAGCCGTCCTTCACCGGAGTGCCCGCTTTCTTGGCGGCGAGCTTGCCGGCCTGGATCTGCTGCACGCAGAGGCTGCACTTCTCGATCACCCCGCGGCTGCGCACCACCACGTCCGGGTTCAGCACCAGGCGGCCCACTTCGTCCCAGGCGGGGTTCACTTCGCCGAACTTCTCCGTGACGTAGTTGAACCAGTTGAACCGGCGCACCTTGTAGGGGCAGTTGTTGGCGCAGTAGCGCGTGCCGATGCAACGGTTGTAGGCCATCTGGTTCAGGCCTTCGTTGCTGTGCGTGGTGGCGGCCACCGGGCACACCGTTTCGCACGGCGCGTGGTTGCAGTGCTGGCACATCAGGGGCACGAACGTCACGCGGGGCGCGGCGCTCGGTTCTTCCATGGCCAGGTACATGTCGATCTTGCCGATGCCCTGTTCCTTGGCCAGGGCCTTGGTCATGTCGGTGCTGTAGTAGCGGTCCACCCGCATCCAGTGCATCTCACGGCTGCGGCGCACTTCGTCCTTGCCCACCACGGGGATGTTGTTCTCGCTGTTGCAGGCCGTGATGCACGCCCCGCAGCCGTTGCAGCTGTTCAGGTCGATGCTCATGCCCCAGCGATGGCCCACTTCGGCCACGGGGTGTTCTTCCCACAGGTCGATCGCCGTCACCGGTTCGTCCTTCTCGCCCGTTGCGTAGTGCATCGGGATCGTGTGGCTGTGGTTGTAGGCGTGTTTGTCGCCCGAGGCGAACACGGCCAGCGAGGTCTCCTTCACCACGCTGTCGCGCTGCATGTCGGTGAGGTGCGTCTGCGTGATCGCCAGGGCGTAGGTCTCGCCCGTTGCGGCTATGCTCGCGTTGTTCACCGTGTACCCGGCGATCCCGTTGTTCCACTGCACGAAGGGATAGGCGTTGCGGCCCACCGGTGCAGGTGCATCGGCATCCGGGTCGGTGACCACGGCGGCGCGGCCCACTTTCTCGCCGTTGGCGCCACGGCCGTAGCCCAGGGCGATGCCCAACGTGCCCTGTTTCTGTCCCGGTACGGGTACGCAGGGCAGCTTCACTTCCACTTCGCCCACCTTCACCGCGCACACGCTGGCGGGGCTCTGCTGGCCGATGTAGGTCTGCAGGCCCATGTTCTCCATGTCGATCGGCGACATGGTGATGTAGTTGTCCCAGGTGATCTTGGTCAGCGCATCGGGCATCTCCTGCAGCCACGGGTTGTTGGCGTGCAGCCCGCTGCCGATGCTGTTCTTCACGTACACCTGCAGCTGCCACTCGCCCGCACCCTCGGCGAGCTTCCTGGCGGCGGCGCCGGCCGCGGCCACGTCACCGGCGAAGGCCCACTGGCCCGGCTGGTTGGAGTAGGCCTCGTACACCCCGTTGTGCACGCTCATGTTCCATGCGGCGGTGAAATCGACCGGTGTGGCTGTATGACCGGTCATGCCGGCCTGCCACACATCGCGGATGAAGGTGTAGTAGTCCTTGGTCACACCGCTCCACGCGAGCAGGCTTTCCTGCCACTGGCGCGTGTCGTACAACTTGTTGATCGCCGGCTGGGCCAGGGCATAGTGACCGGGCTTCGGCAGGTGGTCGTTCCAGCTTTCCAGGTAATGGTTGTCCGGTGCGATCCATGAGCAGAGGCTCGCCGTCTCGTCGGCGTAGCCGCTGAAGCTCACGCTCAGCTCCACCTTCTTGAGGCCCTCCTTGAACTCCGCCGCATTGGGCAGCGAATAGGCGGGGTTCACACCGGCGATGAGCAGCGCACCCACCTTGCCGGCGTTCATGTCCTTCACCAGTTGCGCCACCGCGGCATCGTCGCCCTGGTTGAAATAGGTGTGGTTGTCCAGGTCGATGGTGCTGCCGTAGTTGCCCAGCATCCAGTTGATGCTGTTCACCAGGACCTGCACCCCCTCGTCGTTCACCCCGCAGAGCACCAGGCTCCGGCCCTTGGCGGCGATCAAGGCCTCGGCCGCTTTGGCGGTGGCCGCATCGCACGAGGCATCGCCGGCGCCGCACTTGGCACCGCCCAGCTTGGCGGCCACCTGGTCGTGGAGGCTGGCCACGATCGTGCCCAGCTCGCTCGGCTTCACGGCGGTGCGTTCATCGGCGTTCGCACCGGTGAGGGTGAGGCGCGACTCGAACTGGAAGTGCTTGTTCATGGCGCCGCCATCGGGCTTGCGGCGGGTGGCGTACTGCCAGCTGGCCACGGTGGTGGTGCCCCAGGTGGCCAGGAAATCGGCGTCCACGCCCACCAGCACATCGGCCTTCGCCAGGTCGTAGCCGGGCATCACACGTTTGCCGAAGCTCTTCGCATTGGCGTTCACCAGGCCGTTGTAGCTGATGGTGTCGTACTGTACGTGGTCCACGGTGCCGCCCACCTGCACGCTCAGCGCATCGTCACCGGTGTTCAGTGCCATGCCGTACTTGGCGCGCAGCACGTTGATCGCTTCGCGGGTGCTGGGGCTGATGATCGTGTGCGTGAGCACCACGATGCGACCGCCCTTGTGGCTGATGTCGGCGAGCTTGGCACCGATGGCCTTGTCGGCATCGGACCAGGAGTGCTGCATGAGGCCCTCCCCATGGTTCATCATGGGGCCCTTCAGGCGCTCGTTGTCGTAGAGCGGCAGCACGCTGCTGTTGATGCGTGCGTTGATGGAGCCCTTGCTGCCGTCGGGGCGGCGGTTGATGCCGAAGCGCGGGTTGCCCTTGATGTGGATGGGGCGCCCCTCGCGGGTCTTCACCAGGATGCTGGCGTAGTCCTGCCCGTCGTAGTAGGTGCTGGCGTACCAGTTGGCCACGCCCGGGGTGATCTCCTCGGGCTTCACCACGTACGGAATGCTCTTGATCACCGGCGTTTCGCAGGCGGCCAGGGTGGCGGCCCCCAGGCCGAAGCCCAGGAACTTGAGGAAGTCGCGGCGGTTGGTGCCCGCGCCACTGAACTTCTTATCGCTCAGGATCCGGTCGATCGGCAGCGGTTCGCTGAACTCGCTGTCGCGGCCCTTGATCGCTTCGCCCGAGCCGGTGAGCTCGGAGAGGTCCTGCCAGGTTCGCTTGTTGCTCGGCATGTGCGTCGGCGCGGTCGATTAGTAGTGGCACTTGGCGCATTCCCAGCCGCCAAGCTCCTTCACGGTGATCTTCTCGTCCTCCAGGTATTGCTTCAGTTCGCGCTGGCCCATGGGAGTGGATTCCAGGCGACGGTGGATCTCGTCGTAGTAGCCGTTGCCGGCCATCTGCACTTCGGTCTCGTTGTGGCATTGGATGCACCAGCCCATGGTGAGCGGGCTCCATTGCTCGGCCACGTCCATCTGCTCGTCGATGGGGCCGTGGCACTTCTGGCAGGCGATCTTGCCGATGCTCACGTGCGTGGCATGGCTGAAGCTCACGTGATCGGGCAGGTTGTGCACCTTCACCCACTTGATCGGGTGCTGCTCGCCGCTGTAGGTCTGCGTGGCGGGGTCCCAGCCGATGGCATCGTAGATCTTCTGGATCTCGGCCGTGCCGGTCTTCTTTCCCGTGTTCACCGCCTTGTGGCAGTTCATGCACACGTTGGTGCTGGGAATGCCGGCGTGCTTGCTTTTCTCGGCGCTGTTGTGGCAATAGATGCAGTTGATCTGCAGGTTGCCCTTATCGGCCTTGCCCGCATGCAGGGTGTGGTTGAAGGCGATGGGTTGCGTGGGCTTGTAGTGCGCCACCGTGTCGCCGCCGTACACGCCGATGCGGAAGAGCCAGTTCCACAGGAGCACGGTAAGGATGCTGAAGAGGAAGAACCCCAGCACCGAGGCCCAGGCCTTGTTGCGGCCGGCCCAGTTCACCAGGCTCTGCCAGGGGCCCTCGGCGGCCACGGGTCCCTTGCCTTCGGCCTCGCTCACGGCGCTGCGCAACTGGTTCTTCACCCCGCGCAGGCTGGCCCAAACGATCGCGAAGAGCAAGGCCAGGATCAACAGCCACTGCCACGCGCTGCTGCTCGTTCCGGCGGGCTGCTCCGGCCCTTGTACCGGGGTGGTCGCCACGGGGGGCGCGTAGTTGTCCACGTAGTAGAGCACCGCGTCGATGTCCGCATCGCTGATCGCGTTGGGGGTCATCACGCTCTTGTTCCACTTGGTGAAGAGCTCGTTGGCGTATGCGTTCCCGCCCTTCACCAGGTCCTGGCTGTTCTTGACCCACGCATGGATATCGCCCTTGCCCTCCCAGCGGGCCTTGGCCCCCTTGAGGGCGGGGCCGGTCATGTCCTTGTCCGGCTTGTGGCAACTGGCGCAATTGCCTTTGAACACCTTCTCGCCGGTCTTGTACAACGCGGGGTCGCTTCCCTGCCCGAGAACAGGCCCCAGGAAGGCCAGGAAAAGAGCGAAGGAAAGCGTGCGAAGGTGCCCGGTGGAAAGTGCTGAAATCCTTGATGGGAGCGGCATTCCGGACGTTTTAGGGACGGACAGGGGTCGGCCGTCGCGCGGCAAAAATAGCAGCCGCGGCGTTCGTGCCACGGAAGTGTCAGGAAAGCACGAACGGCGTGTGTTATTTGGAAGCCGTCTAAACGCCGGATGACCCCTGCGGATCCGCATGGGCGCGGGGGATCGGCCCCTTCGCCCACACGTTCGCACGATCGGCGTGCGTGGCAGGAGCGGCATAGCTTTGGCCCCGGACCCGCCATGCGCCGAACGTTCCTGATCCTCGCCAGTGCGATCGCCGTGCACGCCGTCGCGCAGAGCGACGCCCCGGTCCCTCCCATCCGCACGTTCCAGCCCGGCACTGCGGAACGCGCACCGCTCCGGCTGCCCACCGACACACCGGTCGTGGCGGCCCGGCCCGGCGATGTGGACCTGATCCAGGATGCACGCATCACCGCGCTGATGGACGATTTCGCCAAGCGCAAGCACGCGTTGAAAGGCTACCGCGTGCAGATCTACCTGGGCGATCGCCACGCGGCGGAGGAGATCCGTCGCAGCTTTCTGGTGAAGCACCCCGATACGCCCGCCTACCTCAGTTACCTGGCACCGAACTTCCGGGTGCGGGTGGGCGATGTGCGCACACGCCTGGAGGCGGAGAAGCTGAAGCAGTCGTTCAAGGACACCTACCCCGGCGCATACATCGTGACCGACGAGATCGAGATGCCGCGGTTGCCGGAATAGCCCGCACGATCCGCCGGGAATGCGAAGCCCCGGGCACGCGATCGGGCGGCCCGGGGCTTCGTTCGTTCGTACGCCGGTGCGATCAGCCTTCGAGCGTGCGTTTCACCTCCTCCATCACGAAGGCCTCGATTGTGTCGCCGACCTTGATGTCGTTGAAGTTCTTGATCGAGAGGCCGCACTCGTAGC
>CAZFAW010000063.1:0-10128 GCA_964517015.1 uncultured Chryseobacterium sp. | reverse complement strand
CCTCGGCCAGCAAGCACAACATGAAGGTGCTGAACAGGCGCGGACGGTCCTGGATATCGGTGAGGCGTACGATATGCACCACCCCCTGGCCATCGCGCTGCTGCAGCAGGTCGTTCACCTCGAAGCTCCGTTCGCCGAAGAAAAGGTCCGCGCCCTGTTGTTCGATCTCGATCAGCTTGCGCAACATGGTGTTCACCGTCGCGGGGCTCACCTGGCCGTATTCCTTCTGCACGGCTTCCTTGCCTTCGTCGGTGGCGAACTGCAACACCCGCCGGAGGTCCTTGAGGTCCAGGAGCGGCAGGCCGTGATCGTCGCAGTACTTGAATACCAGGGCCAGCACGCTCTGTTGGGTCTCGTTCAATTCCAGGATGCGGCCCAGGAGCACCGGCCCGAATTCGCTCACCGTGGCGCGGAGCCGTGCTCCGGGCCCCTCGCTCAGGCTGAGCAGTTCCACGGGCAGGGGGCGCGGCTCGTATGCAAGGCCCATCTTCCGGTGACGCGACAGGATCTTGTCGTTCGGAGCGCCGGCGGCCGCGATCCCGCTCAGGTCGCCCTTGATGTCCATGAGCAGCGTGGGCACGCCGTTCAAGCTCAGTTGCTCGGCCAGTACTTGCAAGGTCTTGGTCTTGCCTGTTCCCGTGGCGCCTGCGATCAACCCATGCCGGTTCATGGTGCGCAGGGGCACCTTCACGTGCACCCCCTCCGGGCATTCGCCGTTCAGCAGCGGCGCACCCAGGGTGATGGTGAGCCCTTGGAAGCCATACCCCTCTCCCATCGCCTTCGCGAAGGCCAGCATGTCGCTCATGGCGCGAAGATGGAGGATCGTCCGGCGAATCGCTCGGGCAGCACTGCTACCTTGACGGCCCATGCGCCATTTGCTGCTCTCCACCGCACTGTTGATCCCGGGCACCGGGATCCGCTCGCAGACCGTTACGAACATCTCCTGCACCAACCCGCTGGCCGAGCAGGTGATGAAGGGCTTGTACGATCCCCTGGACCATGCGGCGAGCGATCCGATCTCCGATCACGAGCGGATCCTCTGCGAACTGCGCTGGCTGATCTCTACCGATTCCCTGCTGGACGACCTGCGCGTCCTGGAGGGCTTCCACACCCGCAACAGCCACAGCGATACCAGCAGCGCCGATCATGGGATCGGTGCGGCGCGGCGTTGGGTGCATTCGAAGTTCCAGCGGATCGCTGACCAGAACGAAGGCCGCTTGATCCCCGCATACCTGCAGTTCGACTGGTTGGATCCGGACAGCACTGTCTGCGGGAACGGCTTCGGCTGGCGCAATGTGTTCGCCGTGCTGCCGGGCACCGATCCGGCCTCAAGCGGCGTGGTGCTGGTGGAAGCCCACCTGGACAGCCGCTGCGCCGGGAATTGCGACATCAACTGCCCCGCGCCCGGCATGGACGACAACGGCAGCGGTTGTGCCCTGGTGATCGAACTCGCTCGTGTGCTGAGCCGCTACACCTTCCGTCACACATTGGTGTTCCTGTTGAACACGGGCGAAGAGCAGGGGCTGGCCGGCGCAGAGGCGATGGCCGCGTGGTGCGAGGAACAGGGCATCGCGATCAAGTCCGTCCAGAACAACGACATCGTGGGCGGCGTGCTATGCGGCAACACCAGCAGCCCGCCCGGTTGCGCGCCGCCGGGCAGCGTGGACAGCCTGGAACTGCGCCTGTTCAGCAGCGGTTCCATCTCCGCGCCGCATCGCGGGTTCGCGCGCACGATCAAGCTGTGGTACGAGGAGAAGCTGCAGGACCAGGTGGCCGTTCCCATGGACCTTCAGGTGATCAACAAGGAGGATCGCGATGGGCGTGGTGGCGACCACATCCCCTTCCGCGAGCACGGCTTCCGCAACATGCGCTTCACCAGCGCGAACGAGCACGGCAACGCGAACGTGGACGACACCACCTACACCGATCATCAGCACACCAGCGGCGATGTGCTCGGCGCCGATACCGATGGCGACCTGCTGCCGGACAGCTTCTACGTGGACCTGAACTATCTGCAACGGAACACCCTGATCAACGGCATGGCCATGACGCTCTCCGCATTGGGCCCGGATCCGCCCGCGTTCACGGTGCTCGATGAACCCACCGGCCTGCGCGTGGCCATCGATCCGGTGGCGGGCGCCATGGCGTATCGTGTAGGCGTACGGCACGGGAGCACCACCACCACCTTCGAGTCGTTGTACCGCACGGCGGACACGGCGTTCGCGATCCCCGGCCTCGAGGCTTCCACGTTCTACTACGTGAGCGTGGCCACCGTGGACAGTGCCGGCATCACCAGCCCCTTCTCCCGGGAATACAGCGCACAGAACGATGCCGATGTACCCGCCGGCGTGGTCGATGAGCTTCCCTTCGGGCTCGAGTGCTACGGCGTGGGCCTGCTGGAGGCGGAAGCGCCCGGCGCATCGGTCGAACTCTCGGCGCCCATGCCCGATCCCTTCCAGGAACGCACACGGTTCAGCATCACCGTGGATCCCGCGTTCCAAGGGCACGAGGCCTACCTCCTGGTCCGCGATGCGATGGGACGCAGCATAGCGCGCGTTCCGCTGCGCTTGCAACCCGGCACTACCGCCATCAACTACACGCATCGCGCCGGGGGCGGCACCTTCCTTTGCTCGCTGGTGATCGATGGGCGCACCATGGCCTCGCAGCGCATGGTCGTGTTGCGCTGAGCGATCAGCGCACCAACGCGATCGAGCGAACCCCGGACGCGTTGCGCATGCGAAGGGCATAGGCCCCCGGTGCGAGCGAGGCATCGATCGGGAATGAACACCGGTGGGTTCCCTTCGCGCGGATCGACCCGTCGAGCAGTTGGGCCACCTCGGCACCGCGCGCATCGATCAGGTCGATCCACACCGGCCCATCGCCGTCCTGCTCGAACTCGATGGTGATGCGATCGGCGAAGGGTACCGGGAAGGCGCGCAATCCGGCCTCCACGCGCGCATGTTCCATCATCGTCGTGGTCAAGGGGTCCTGGTACCGGGCCAGAGCGAGATCCAGGTCGGTGGCCCCTCCATTGGTGGATCCCGCGATCACGACCGCGCCATCGGGTTGCACCGATACCCCGTAGGCCATATCGGCGGTTCCGAAGTAGTTGGTGGTGACGATGCCCGCGGTGCCCAAGCTTCCGTCCATCGATCCATCGTCGTTGAGTTGTGCCACGAGCACGTCGGAGGTGATCAGCGCCGCCCGGCCCGCAACCACGATCCTGCCGTCGTCGCGCACGGCGATCCCATGGCACACTTCGCTGGAAGAGCCCGGAACGGTGATCAGCTTCATGCCGAACCCGTTGAAGTCCGGGTCCGGCTGCCCATCTTCCAGGAATCGGCCCACGAAAGCCATCGTTCCGGCCGTTCCGGTGATCACGAAGCGCCCATCGGTCATCCGAGCCAGGCCCAACGCAAGGCTGGGCAACGTGGGATAACTGGTGCGGAACGCCCCACCACCGGCGAAGCTGCCATCCAGGGCCCCATCCACTTCCAGGCGCGCAAGGGCGATCGAATCCGAAGAAAGCCCGGACGCGAACCCGGCGAGCAGGATCCGATCATCGGGCAGCACCGCCATGCCGGTAACGGCATCGTTGCCCTGGCTCAGATCGATCGTTACCAGACCACCGGCGCCGAAGGTGCTGTCCACCGCACCGTCGGGGTGGTAGCGCACCACGGCCATGCCGTTCGCCCCGCCGCCTGCGAGCAGGATCTTGCCACCGCTTTGCAGGGCGATCGCCGACGCCTGTGTGGTCGCATCGCCGGGGAACTGCGTGGCGACCACTCCGCTCGTTCCGAAGGACAGGTCCGGTGATCCATCGCTGTGGAAGCGCGCCATTGCGAAACCGAAGTAGCCCGCATCGAGCCTGTAGCCGCCTACCACGATCGCGGTATCGCCAGGCAAGACCATGCACGTTGCGATGTCATCTTCCGGACCCACGGACAACACCCGCACGCCACCCGCACCGAACCCTGGATCGAGCGTGCCGTTGCCCAAGTACCGGGCCAATGCGAAGTCCTGGGTGCCACTGTACCCGCTGGTGCCTGCGGCCAGCACGGTGCCATCGGGTCGAACGCGCACGGTGCGGGCCGCATCATAAGTGGCCGCGCCGAAGTCGGTGGTCACCTTGCCGTCGCCGTCGAACGTGGGATCCAGCGTGCCGGGTTGCGCAAGGGCCATGTGTTCGTGGATCACGCATACGCTGAAGAAGAGCCATCTGCCGATCATGGGGCCGCTTTTCCCGAAAGCTAACGCTGTGACCCAGCGATCGGTCCGCCCGGCGACACCGCCAGCGCGACCACCTCTTCCACTTTCATACCGGCGCCAACGGCCATTTCGCTTTGGGATCGCGCTTCGGGCAGGCTCGCGGCCACCGTAGCCATGGCTTCGGTGCGCAGGCGCTGATCGGGAGTGCGTATGGTGCTCTTGGGAGAGCGGCCTGTGACAATAACGGCCGGGACACGGTTACCGGGACCTCACACGCATGTGCTATGGGACCGTGCCTGGCCGGTAGCCATCTTGCGCCTGTTCAGCATTCACTCCGTTCCCATGTTCCCTCACCCTCTCCGCCCCTCGAGGTGCGCCATGCTCCCCTGCTCCTTCGTCTTGGCAATGACCGTGCTACCGTGGCTCGCAGGGCTGGCCCAGTCCACTGCGGAACGGGCCGCGCGGATGGATTCGCTGATGGCTGTTTGGAGCGACACCACGCAGCAGGACACTGCGCGTGTCTCTGCCATTGGATCATTGATCGCCTTGCGGTACCTGTACATCGATCCCGACAGCGGGCTGCACTATGCCGACCGCATGATGGTGGTGGCGAAGCGATCCGGTTCCGAACGACACATCGGGCTGGCCTGGTCGAGCCAAGCCAACTTGTTTAACAGCAAGGGCGACCTGGATACCGCGCTCGTACTGTACCGAAAGGCCAGGGATCTGTTCGTGCTGGCCAACGATGCGCACAATACCATGGGCGTGTACAACAATATAGGGAACGTGCTCGGCAACATGGGCCGCATCAGCGAGGCGATCCGCAGTTACACCGATGGGCTGCGCCTTGCAGAGGGATCGGGCGATTCCGCCGTCATGGCACGCATACATGGGAACATCGGGGTCATGCATTTGCGGCGACGCGACAACAAGGCGGCGATGGAGAGCTTCAACAAACGTTTGGTCATCGCCGAGCACCTGCACTTGAAGGGCCTCCTGTGCGAAGTGCTCAACAACATGGGACTGGTGCACCAGGAAGAAGGCCGTCTGGACGAAGCGGAATCCACGTTGATCCGTGCGCGCACCATCGCAGCGGAGATCGGTTTCCGGCCGCTCGTGGGGGTTTGCCTTCAGAACCTCGGGCTGGTTTACCGCGACCGCGGCGAACTGGAGCGCGCGCTCACCACGCTCGACAGTTCCCGTGCGGTTGCGGAGGAATTGAAGGATATCGGCACCCTGTCCTCTACGCTGTACGAAGTATCCGATGTGCAACGACGCATGGGCCGACGCGCCGATGCGATCCGTACCGGCCAGGAGGCCCTGCGCCTGGCGCAGGAAGGCGGCTTCGCCGAGAACGTGGCCGGATCGGCGCGCGTGCTCTACTTGGCCTACAAGGAGAACGATGAAGCCGAACGGGCACTGGCCATGCACGAGTTGTATGTGACCACGATGGACAGTTTGAAAAGCGACGAGAACAAGCAGGCGATCCTGGAGCAGGAATTCCAGTTCACATACGACAAGAAGGAGGCGATCTTGAAGGCCGAACAGGACGCGCGCGACGCGAACGCACGCGCCGCAGTGCAACGGAGCCGATCGCAGCGCAACCTGTTCATCGGCGGTTTCGCAGTGGCATTGATACTGGCTGGCGCGGGTTTGTGGCAGTGGCGCAACAGCCGTCGTCACGCCGACCAGCTGACCCGGAAGAACGCGGAGATCGTACGCGCGCAGGAACAGCTCATGATCAGCGAGCGCGAGCGTGAATCCGAGCAGGTGCGCACCCGCATTGCACGCGACATGCACGACGAGATCGGAAGCGATCTGACGAAGATCGGCCTGCTCGCCGCCCGTGCGAACGCGGGCGGCCTCTCACCGATCGAAGAGATCACCGCTCTGGCAACGCGTGTGCGCGACTCACTGCACGACATCGTCTGGGCCGTGGATCCCCGCCACGACAACGCCAGTTCGCTGGTGAGCCACGCCGAACAGTTCGCGCACCGCATGTTGGATGGCGGGACCTCGGAATACGTCCTGCGGTTCGACCTGCACGGTACGGACCGCCCTGTGGACCCTGCCCGGAAACGGAACCTCTTCTTGATCCTGAAAGAGGCGCTGAACAACGCGGTGAAATATTCCAACGCCCCACGGGTCGAGGTGGCCCTGCAGATCGACGATCGCTCCTTCGATCTGCGTGTGCAGGACGATGGGACCGGCTTCGATCCGGTTGCGAGCGAGCGCGATGGCAACGGCTTGCGCAACATGCGCACCCGCGCCGGCCTTTTAGGCGCTGAATTGGAGATCGCCGCTGCACCCGGACGCGGGTGCCGTGTGCGCGTGCACGGCCAACTGGCCTGAAGCTCCGGCCAAGCCGCTAACTTGCCCGCATGGGCGCACGTACCATCCGGGTGGTCATCGTGGAAGATGACAAGGACATGGCGCGCCACATGCGGGGGATCCTCGAAGCGGCGGATGGGATCGCCTTCCTTCGCCACTTCGCCAACGGCGAAGACTTCCTGGTGGCTTTTCCCGACCTGGATGTGGACGTGGTGTTGATGGATATCAACATGCCGGGGCGCAGCGGCATCGACTGCATCGCGGAGGCCAAACCCGTGAAGCCCGGCGTTCAGTTCATGGTGCTCACGGTGTTCGAAAGCCCGGCCTACGTGTTCCAGGCCCTTTGCGCGGGTGCCACCGGATACGTGGTGAAGAGCAACGCCCCAGGGGAGTTGGTGCGTGCCGTGCGCGACATCCATGCGGGCGGTTCGCCCATGAGCAAGGCGATCGCGCGCCTGGTGGTGAACAGCTTCCACGCCCAGGCCCAGCACCGCATAATCGACGAAAACCTGACCGACCGGGAGAAGGTGATCCTCGATCAACTGGCCACCGGGCTCATGTACAAGGAGATCGCCGCCAAGGTGGGCATCAGCGTGGAGACGGTGCGCCGCCACGTGCACAGCATCTATTCCAAGCTACAGGTGCGCGGACGGCACGAGGCTGTGCGCAAGGCGTATCCCGGCGCATAGCACACGTGTGTTATTGCCCGGTGCCGCATGTGCCGGTTGCTTTGGAGCATAGGCCCAGAACCATGCTCAACCCCGTGCGTTTCGTACTTGTCGCACTGGCGATCCACTTACTCCTGGAACTGCCCGCCCAGAACATCGGGATCAATGCGAGCGGCGCAGCGCCCGATCCAAGTGCACTGCTGGATATCGATGGCAATGCACTTCCATCCAATGGGCAACGGGGCCTGCTCATCCCAAGGGTGTTCCTTCAAGCCGCGAATCTCACTGCGCCCATAGCCGGGACCCCGGCCGTGTCGCTCATGGTGTACAACATGGCCGTGGCTGGGGTACCTCCCAACAACGTAGTGCCGGGCTTCTACTATTGGAGCGGCACCCAATGGCTGCAGATCGGCGGCAGTGCAACCAATTGGAGCCTCGTGGGAAATGCCGGCACGAACCCCTTGTTGCACTTCATCGGAACCACCGATGCGGCGGATTGGACCGTACGGACCGGAGGGAACACTGCCGGCTTTGAGCGGTACCGGGTCACGTCTGCTGGGCGGATCATCGCGAACAGCACCTCAGGCTCGAACTCCGATGTGCTTTCGGTCTATGCGGCCTTGACCCCCACCCCGATGGGAACAAGCACAAGCATCATCGGCGAACGCGCTGTGTGCGGATATTCCGCAGGCACGGTCGGAACAGGGATCTTCGGGCAAACCACCACCACGACCGCGACCACCTCCTCGGGTGTGTATGGGCTAGCTGCCTCGGGCATCGGCCTTTCACCCGGTACGGGCGTACGGGGCGAGTCCGTGCTCGCGAACGGAGTCGGGGTGTTGGGCATCACCAACACGAGCAACGCGAACATCAACTCCATGCTCACCACGCCAAGGGCGATCCATGGCCAGTTGAACGCGAACTCGATCCTCCCGGGCAGCATCGGGATCGCGGTGTCGGGCCTGGTGAATACCGTAGCGCTAACCGGAGAGGGCCGGGGCGTGCAGGGCCAATCGCCTACGGACGATGGACAAGGCGTGATCGGATTCAACACAAGTGTACTAGGCAGTGTGCTCCCCGGTGTGCTGCCTACGGGCGTGTGGGGACAGGTGGCCAGCCCATACGGCGCTGGCGTGGTGGGCAACGCACCCTTGTTCGGTGGACTCGGCTATCCCATCGGCACCTTGGGCACCACCTCCAGTGATGCAGGTACCGGGGTGTTCGGTCAGTCCACGTCCACAGGCCCCAGCCTTACCAATCCAGTGGGCACCACCGGAGAAGCAGCGAGCTTAACGGGCTTCGGTGTGGAGGGCTACAACCTCCACCTGCAAGGAACGGGCGTATTGGGCGAAGGCAACAACCTTGTAGGAACGTACCTCGCCACTGGAAGCGGCGGTGCATTCACTGGAAGCGGGACCGGTTCCTTCAATAAAGCGACCACGGCAGCTTCCGGCACAGGGGTGATCGGCGTGGGCAACAACGGTACTGGCAGCACGCTCGTGCAAGGCAGTGGCGGTGCCTTTACCGGGTCGTTCACTGGTGCGTTCGGTTCATCCACCGCGCCCATCGGCACGGGGGTGGTCGGCGCAGGGAACAACCTCACCGCAACAACCCTGCTCGGCGGCAGTGGCGGTGCGTTCACAGGAAGCAACACCGGATCCGCCGCATTCGGTCAGTTCCCCGTAAGCACCGGCCAGATCGGTGCCGGGAATGGGATCGTTGCTCCGGCGACCCTGGCGAACGGAAGCGGTGGCGCGTTCACAGGAACAACCACCGGCGCGTTCGGTCTTGGGAATTTGGTGGCGAACGGCATAGGCGTGATCGGCGTAGGCAACAACGGTGTGGTGCCGACCCCCGTGGCCGGCGCCGGCGGTGCCTTCAGCGGTGCCGCGAACGGCGTGTACGCCTTGTCTACCACCGTGGCCAGTGGAACTGGCGTGGTGGCGATGGGGAACAATACAGCACCCAGCACCCTGGCTGGCGGATCCGGCGTTGCCGGAACCGGTGCCAACATCGGCGTGTACGGCAAGGCCACCAGCAATGCCTCGGGAGCGGCCGGGGCGCCCGCCCGAGCAGGGGGCTACTTCGAGAGCGGGTCCGGGGCCACGCTCGCATACACATATGTAGCTTGTTACGAGGGTGCCGGCGTGCCCCGCAAGGTCATGGGCACCGGCACGGTGAACACCATTGTGAAGGACGACGCCGGAAAACCCGTGCTGTTGAGCGCGCCGGAAGCTCCTGAGAACCTCTTCCAGGACCTCGGATCCGGCAGCCTCGTGAACGGCCGTGCTCATGTGGCGCTCGACCGAACGCTCGCGCGGAACATCCTCGTGAACGACACCCACCCCCTGCGCGCATTCGTTCAATTGCGCGGTGATTGCAACGGTGTCTTCGTGACCAACGCCACCGCAGACGGCTTTGATGTGGTTGAATTGCGCGGAGGAACGTCGAACGCACCGTTCGACTGGAGCATCTCGGCCAACCGGGCCGATGAAGTGCGCGCAGATGGAACCGTGGTGCCGTATGCGCAGGAGCGGTTCGCAGCCGGTCCTGAACCACAACCCCGCACCGCGCTGGGTCCGCCGGTATCAACGGCCGTGGTAGAACAAGGGACCACGAAGGCGGAGCGTGTGGAAGCCACGGAACGCACCGTGGTACGGCATGCGGACCCGGTGATCGTACACCGCCGTTCCACTGGCGCGGGTGTTGCCTTGCCTGCTGCTACGGAAGGTACGGCCCAGCCCTGACCTGCCGCGCCCCAGCCCTTGAAGGTGACAGCCGCACGCGTTCACCGTTAATATCGCGCGGCGCACCATGTCCTCCCCTGCTGCTTCCTCGCACGCATTGCCCCGCGGGCCCCGGCTCGCCAAGCGGCTGTTGATCCTGGGTTGGGATGCCGCCGACCGCCTGGTGCTCGAAG
>CAZFAW010000062.1:3104-10203 GCA_964517015.1 uncultured Chryseobacterium sp. | reverse complement strand
GCGCTGATCGAGGCGCTGAGGGTGGCGGCAGGCTGGGTGATCGTCACGTTGCGCGTGATCGAGCAGCCGTTGGCGTCGGTGATCGTGCAGGTGTAGCTACCGGCGGGCAGGTTGCTCGCGGTGGCGGTGGTCTGCACGGGCGTGCTGTTCCAGGAATAGGAATACGGAGCGGTACCGCCGCTCACGCTCACGGTGGCGCTGCCGGTGCTGTTGCCGAAGCAGAGCACGTTGGTCTGCGCGCTGATCGAGGCGTTGAGGGTGGCGGCAGGCTGGGTGATCGTCACGTTCACCGTGGTGCTGCAGTTGTTCACATCGCGTACCGTGCAGGTATAGCTGCCCGCGGCCAGGTTGGTGGCCGTGGCCGTGTTCTGCACGGGCGTGGTGTTCCATTGGAAGGTGTACGGACCGGTACCACCGCTGGCGCTCGCCGTGGCGCTGCCGGTGGCGTTGCCGAAGCAATTCACGTTGGTCTGCGCGAACAAGGCGGCGCTCAACGCACTGGCCGGTTGGGTGATCGTCACGTTGCGGGTCACGGTGCAGCCGTTGGCGTCGATCACCGTGGCCGTCCACGTGCCCGCCGGCAGGCTCGCCGCCGAGGTACCGGTTTGCACGGGGCTCGTGTTCCAGCTCGTGCTGTACGGGGCTGTGCCGCCACTGATGCTGATCCCCGCACTGCCGGTGCTGTTGCCGAAGCAGAGCACGTTGGTCTGTGCGATCAATGTGGTCGCGAGCACTTGTGTGGGGCCGCTGATCGTGGCCGCGACGATCGTGCTGCAGCCGTAGCCATCGGTCACGGTTACCGTGTAGTTCCCGGGCGACAGACCGGTCGCCGTGGGCAGGGTTTGCACAGGCGTGGTGCTCCAAGCGTAGGTGTAGGGTGGAACACCGCCCGAAGCGCTCACGGTTGCGGTCCCGTTGTTGTCGTTGTAGCAGTTCACGCCCGTAGTGCCGGTGAGCGATGCCAATACCTGGGTGGCTTGCACCAATGTGGCGGCCGCGTTGGTCGTGCAGCCGTGCGCGTCCGTGATCTGGATGGTGTACGTACCGGCATAGAGCGATGCGATGTCCGTGAGCGAACTCGTGTACCCGCCCGGCCCGGTCCAAGAGACCGTGTACGGTCCCGTACCACCGCTGATGGTGGCATCGATGGAACCGGTGTTCCCGCCGAAGCAGCTGATGTTCTGCCCGAACGGAAGGATCGCCGGTGCGAGCGAAACGGTAAGCGGGGCGGGTGCGATCACGTTGTAGCTCGCCGTGCGCGAACAGGCCGCATCGGTCACCGTCACCGTGTAGGTGCCCGGTGCCAGGTTGGTGAGGTCCTCGGTGCTCGCGGTGAATCCCCCCGGTCCCGTCCACGAATAGGTATAGGGAGCATAGCCGTTGGAAAGGCTCAGGTTGATCGCACCGTTCGTGTTCCCGGCACAAAGGGGAGGGGTGACCACCGCGTTGAGCGTCAGGTTGCTCACCCGGACCTGCCTCCCGATGGTGCGTGCGCAACTGCCATCGGTGATCGTGCAGATGTAGTTGGTGGTGGTGGTGGGCGATGCGATCGGGTCCGGGCAGGTGGTGCAACTCAATCCGGCCGCAGGGCTCCAGCTGTAGTTCGCCCCACCGGTCACCGTGATCGGCCACGAACCGCCCAGGCAAATGGTGCCACCGGGCGTGGCCGTGGCAATGAGCGTGTCGACGATGTTGAAGATCAACGTGTCGAGGTCCACACCGGGGCAGTTGGGGTTGCCGAGAATGAACTTCAGGTACTCGGTCGATTCGCTCACTGCATCGTTGAACGGATCGATCGGCTTGTCCACGTAGCTCTGACCGGCCGGGATCGTGATGAACTTCGGCGCAAGCGGGTTCACCGGGGCGATCGTGGCATAGTCCACACCGTTGGTGGCCGTGCCTTGGATGTAGTACTGCAGCGTGAGCGGCGTGGGCCGCGGCGTGCCGCGATCGAAACGCACCCACCCGGGGTTGCACCCTTCCACCATGTCCGGGGTACCGTTCGCCGTGAACGAGCTCATGGTGATCGTGGGGCTTTGAATGCGCTCGATGAACACCCCGCTATCGAACTTCCGGTCCGTGGCATCGGCCACGATCAGCTTCAGGTGGTAGCTCTGGCAGGGCTGCACCACGGCCATCGCGGCGATGTCCTGCGTGTAGCCGTCGTATTCCGTTTCCGAGCCGCCGGTGTTGTCGTGGTAGTAGGCGGCATTGGAGCCGTTGTTCACGTTGTTGATGGTCACCGCAGTGGCCGTGCCGGGCACCAGGGCGATGTTCTTGGCTCCGCCGGCGCCGGGGTCGCCCACGATACCGGGGCCACTGATGAAGAATCCGAACACATCGTTGAATTCGGATCCCACCCACTCATTGTATTCCTCGCTGGCGAAGGTGAAGTCGAAGCGCAGGCTGTCGCCTTGCGGAACGATGTCGAACTCGAACTTGCAGGCGTCGCGCGTTGTACGCCCCGTCACGTTGTCGAGCAGCGGATCGCCGGGGGTGTTCTGTGCGAACCAGGTGCCGCTCCCCGTGCTGTTGTTCGGTCCCAGTGCGTCGTCGATGCGGCCGGAGGTGAGGATCACCCCTTGTGAGAGGTTGAGGCCGGAGCCGGAGTACGTGTATTCACCGTAGCCCAACGAATGGCAGGTGATCACGGGATTGCTGATCTGTACGCCCGGGCCGGTGATCGTGGCGGCCAGCGCTTGCAGGTCCGTCTGCGGGGCCACGGCCAGCTGCGCCTGCCCGCGGGTCCCGAGCAGCAAGAGCGTTGCCACCGGGAGCAGGCGCAACGGAAGTGGAAGGACGTTCTTCATGGTCCGCGTATTGGCGCTGTTCATCGGTTGCGCTCGTTCATGCATGCCGCCTCGAGGTCTTCCTGGCTGCGCACATCGACCAGGGATGTGCGTGCACCGATGTGCCTACGCAGCGTGGTCTCGGCCCGGTCGCGCTGGTCGGCTGCCAGTTCGAGCACCAGGATCCCGGCCGGAACACAGGCGTAAGCCACCCGGCCCTCGCCGGTGCTGGCCAGTTCCTGCGCGATCGCGTCGCGTTCCTGTTCGGTGATGCCTGCGATGGAGTACGCCACCCGTTGCAGGGGCGCTCCGACCGATTGTGCTTGCGACCGGCCTGCGGCGGCGGTCAGCAGCATGGCCACCATGACCATGTGGTACAGCGGGTTCCTCATGTCCGTCCGTTCGTTCGATCTGCCGGATGGGGAGCACCCACCCATTGGATCGGGCGCTTATACCGGACGAACGGCCGATTTGTTCCGACGGATCGCGAACCGGATCGACGGATCCGGTTCGGTCGGCGGGCTACTCCTTGTAATACAGACGATTAGCGGCGCTTCTGCAATGCGGCATACAGCGCGATACCGGCAGCCACCCCGACGGTCAGCGAACCGATGCTGCCCGCCATGGGGATCCTGACCTGCTCATCGGCGAGGGCAAGTACCTGCTCGGAAATGCCTTCGCCTTCCGCCCCGAGCACCAGCACGCTCGGTGTAGCCAGATCGGCGGTGCCGATGTCCATCCGGGCTTTTTCGGTGCAGGCTACGATGCGCAGGCCGTGCTCCTTGGCCCGGACCAGGCCTTCCACCAGGCTTTTCACCCGGCAGATCGGCAGCCGCAGCAAGGCGCCGGCGCTGCTCTTCACCGCATCACTGCCCAATTGGGCGCTGCCTTGTTTGGGTACCAGCAGGGCGTGTGCACCGAAGCATTCCGCACTGCGGGCGATCGCGCCCATGTTGCGCACATCGGTCACCCCGTCCAGCGCAACGATCAGCGGGGTAGCGCCCCGATCGTACACGGCGGCGATCACGCCGTCCAGGTCCTGCTCCTCCACCGGGGTCAACAGGGCGATCACACCCTGGTGTTCCGCTTTGGTGAGCCGGTCCAGCTTTTCCACCGGCACCGGCTGCCAATGCACGCCGCGTTCCATGGCCAGTTCGCGCACTTCACGAATGCCATCGCCTCCGGCTTCGCGGCGGATCAACAACCGATCGATGTGCTTGCCCGCCAGCAGGGCTTCGATCACCGGGCGTATGCCACAGACCAGGGCGCTCTTTTCCACGGCGTGAAGATGGTCGATCGCCCAGAGACCGGCGCCGGGGCTGCGCCGTTCCAACCGCCTCGTTCCGCTTCAGTTCTGGAACGTGCGCCCGTTGCGCCAGCTTTCCACGTTGCGGTACCAGGCCGCCTTGTACACCGGATCGCGCTCCAGCACCAGGTCGTTCCCCGTGAAAGGCCCTTCGCGTTTGGTGAAGGTGAAGCTCAGGCTCATGAGATTGGTCTCTTCGCCGTAGATCCAGGTTTCGCTGGTGGCGCTCTTGTGAACGGTGTTCGGCGTACCGAAGATGATGTGCACCAGGCCGCGATCGGTCTTCCAGCCTTCCACCGTGCTGGTGAAGTTGCGGTTGGCGTTCTGCACCCGGCGGTAGTAGGCGCGGATCGCATCGCGCGCGCGTTCGCGGTCGCCGGCGGCATCGAGCCAGAACCGTTCGATCGCCTTGCGCGGGTCTTTCGCCGTCGTCAGGGCGTCGAATTCCTGCATGCTGGTGATGTAGCGCAACGGGGGCAGCATGGCGTGCGCCGAACGCACATCCGGATAGGTCTCGCCCAGGGTGAACACCGTGTAGCCGTTCAGCGAGGTGCTGTCCGGCCTGAAATGGCAGAACCCGGTTGTCGGGCTGGTGAAGGTGAACGCACCGGTGCTGTCCACCGCCACGGTGAAGGAACTGTCCGGCTGGGGCGGCGCTGTGGCGGTATTGCCGAACGTGAACACGGGAGCGGGCAGGCCGGACCCCGCGGGGTAGTGCGACACCCACAAGGTCCGCCCGGCGTAGTGTTCGCACCGGATACGCAACGGCGTGCCCGCCGCGAAGTGGTCGTCGAAGAGTGGACGCCCGCTGGTGGCGCTCAAAGGGAGGAAGTTCTGCCGGGTCCCGGCCCCCTCGCGATCCACGGCCATGGTCACCACGTCCGCAGTTTCGCGGTTCAGGTCGCGCGCGGTCACTTTCAGTACGAAGCTGCGCCGGTCGTTGCGCCGCATGTCCATGCTGCCGATCAGCTCCTTCCGTTCGTCCGGATCCTCGGTGCGGTCGCCCACCAAGGTGCTGGCGCTGTCCAGCAAGGTGCGGCTGTCCCAATCGGCGAACGCTTCGTAGGTGATGCGTACGCGGGCCTGATAGGGCGGTCCGCCGCTCGCGCTCTTGTACAACAGTTCGTTGGTGCGCAGCTTGAACAGGATCGTGCTCTGGTCGGGCGAGCCGTGGTGCACGCGGGCCATCAGGCGCAATTCGCCGGTGGAACCGTACATGCCCGGGAAATCGCTTCGCGAAGCGATGGGAGAGGTGCTGCCGCAGGCCGCGAGTAAGACCATGCACAGCACGCACATCGCGACATGAATGCGCTTAGCCTTCCGGTCCATGATCATCGTGTGATCACCAGAACATTCGAGTGAACGGGCTCACCTTGCATGGCGATAGCAAAGGGATGAATTCCGCAGCGCAAGGTACCAAGGTCCAAAGTAGTCTTGCCGACGAAGCTCATGCGAAGCACGGGTCTGCCGAAGACATCGCTCAGTCGAAGCTCGTGTACAGTTCCTGCAAGGCCTGGAACCTGCGATGATCGATCCGTCGGATCAAGAACAATGCTGCATCACCGGGGTCTGTTGGATCCAGGTCACCACTGACCTCGGCGGTGTTGAGGGCATTTCGCGCCGCGATCTCGTTCACCTGCCCGGGCGTCTTCCATGCCAATCGCTGACGGTCCCAAGCGTTCCACGAGAGTAAAGAGGCGCTCCAAAGACCCAGATTGCTCCAGCCGCCGGAGAGTTGGATCCAATAGTGGCCTCCACCGAACCATCCGCCACCGCCTGTGTGAAAATCATTCCCACCGTAGAGCAGATGAGCGAACTCATGCCGCATGATGTCCAACGGCAGCTTGTCGTATGCACCGAACTGACTGTGAGTGTTCGCCGCAAAACCGAGCAAAGTGCCAGCAGGGCCGTCTGAAGCATATCCTACACCGTCTGAAGCGTCGCCGTTGCTCTTCCTATTGTTGCGCCAGATGAACATGATGTGATCCCACATCCTTGGAGACTCGGTGCTTGGTGTGATCTTCGGTTCACCAGGCCCGGATCCAGGGCTCTCCAGATTCCAAAGGTCGAAATCATCAATGCTGCTGAAGCCATGACCTGTGACGATGGTCGTGCCGAGTGCGCTGTTCACCGCCGCGATAGCCTGAGCGGGGCCAACCGAACCGGTCGTGCTCTGGACTTTGAAGACACCGCCATTGTCAGGTGCCATCAAATAATCGCCAAGCACGATGAAATTGTTGGAGGAGGCTTCCTGGTAGTAACGCGTGAAAATACCGGAAGCTGTTCCTGTCGGCTCGTCCCAATCGCAGAGATCGCTGGCCCAGGTCGGTAGCTGATGTTCAGGCCAACCTGCGGTGCCACCAGGAGCGGGGTCGACTCCCGAGCCGATATACTCCACCTCCGCCAGCACGATCAGGATACGCACCACGCCCGAGGTCGTCATATATCGGCCATTCGCGCTTTCATACAGCGTGCTCATGCCGGGTGCGTCTGCAACGTCCACGTATTCGCATTGACCGAAGCTGCTAAGGCTAAGCGCGACAAGAAGCGCGCTAATAGCGCTGTTGCTTAATGACCTTCTCATGGTAGTGGCGTTTTGAAACAGTGGTGCCCAGTAGGATGTAGGAGCCATCCGGTAGTGCGGAAAGGTCGAGCAGGTTGTCGACGGGTTGGGTCATTGGCCCCATCACAATACGTCCGAGATCATCGGTAACCAAGAGCGTTTCTAAGGGTTCTAGGCTGGGTAAGTACACCATACCTGCAGTTGGATTGGGCGTGGGTCTTCGGCCGCTCAACGAACTTTCCACGATCCCGGTCCATGGTTCACCGCTGAAATACACACCGAAGGGGAACAGGAGGTCTGCGTCGACGGAGACAACCACACAGTCCGTGAGAAACATGTCAAAGGCGTGTATCTCTGGTCGGTTGTTGTTGAAGAAGAAATACGTCCCTCCCATTGTTGCTCTCCGGATCGTGTCAGTGGCGGGGAGGTAGGGCGCATGGA
>CAZFAW010000062.1:0-3004 GCA_964517015.1 uncultured Chryseobacterium sp. | reverse complement strand
CCTCCCATTGTTGCTCTCCGGATCGTGTCAGTGGCGGGGAGGTAGGGCGCATGGAACAAGGCGGTATCCCAACGAATGGTAATGGGTGGAACCCAGTTGAATGCGTCGATGATCGTTCCGCTGTGGATTGGATACCACGAGTAGGGAATGGCGTTGGTCTTGGTAGAGTCCCCCAAGGCGTTCTGCATCCAGACGTTGAACTGGCTGTAGTCGAAGGGTACGCCTCCTTCGCCCAAGTAGGTATCTACATTCGGTCCTGGAAAAGGATCCGCAGGCAAGGTGGCCGATGTGTCATACACCAGCCAGATCGTATCCCTGGCCCCATCGCCGTTCTCGAACGCGAGATGGAAACGCCAGGTGGGCTGGGCGCTCGCGGTGATGGCGGAGAGGAAAAGAAGAACCGGAAGTGCTCGCCTCAACATGGTATGACCGTCGTTCGTTCTGTGCACATCGGAAAACTAAACGACTCCGGACAGAATCCAGCCGGCGAGGCGATCTTGTGCCCGACCAAGTGAGCGATCCTAAATACCCTCCGGGGTCGCCTCCTCCAACGCGCGCCTCAAGAACGCAGGGTCGATCCCTTTGTTGGTCTTCGCGCCGAGCTCTTTGAGCATTTCCACCTGCCGCACCAAGTTGCCATTGCCTTCGGTCAGCTTGTTCATGGCCTGGGCGTAGGTCTTCTTCGAGAGGTCCATCTGCTCGCCCACCTTGCGCATGTCGTCCGTGAAGCCCACGAACTTCTCGTAGAGCGCACCGGCGCGTTCCGCGATCTCCAGGTGGTTGCGGCTCACGCGCTCGTTCTTCCAGATGCTGGCGATGGTGCGCAGCGTGGCCATCAAGGTGGTGTGCGTCACCATCACCACGCCCCGGTCGTAGGCCTCCTGGAAGATCTCCGGCCGGTCACGTAGAGCGAGCAAGAAGGCGGGCTCGATCGGTACGAACATCAGCACGAAGTCGATGCTGCCGATGCCGTACAGCTTGGAGTAGTCCTTGTCGCCGAGGCCACGTGCGTGCATGCGCAGGCTGTCGCCGTGTGCCTTTAGCAGCGCGATCCGTTCTGCATCGTCGGTGGATGTCGCGAAGCGTTCGTAGTGCACCAACGACACCTTGCTGTCGATCACGATGCTCTTCCCCTCGGGCAGGTTCACCACGGCATCGGGCCGCAGGCGCGTGCCATCGGCAAGCGTGGTGCTTTCCTGCAGCACGTACTCCATGCCCTTGGTCAACCCTGAACTTTCCAGCAGACGCTCCAGGATCATCTCGCCCCAGGCACCTTGTGTCTTGTTGTCGCCTTTCAGCGCCTTGGTCAGATTGTCGGCGTCCTGGCTCAGCTTCTGGTTCTGTTCCACCAGGCGCACGATCTCGTTCTTCAGCGCGAAGCGCTCACGTCCTTCCCGCTCGTAGGTCTCTTCCACCTTTTGCTTGAACTCCGTGATCCGCTCGCTGAGCGGCTTCAAGAGCAGATCCAGTTTCTCCTGTTGTTGCGCACCCAACTCCCTGCTTTTCTCCCCGAGCAGCTTGTCGGCGATCAGGGTGAATTGATCCGTCATGCGCTGGTTCAGCAGTTCGAGTTCCAGCTTCTGGTCCCGCAGCTTTTCCTCCAGCCCGGCGTTCACCTGTTCCGAGGCCGACAGTTCGGAAGAGAGCCGGATCACCTCGTTCCGCTGGCGTTCGAGGTCGGCTTCCCGCTGGGTACGTTCCTGTTGAAGCAGGGCGAGGGCGCCATCGCCCCTACCGCGCGACCACCATGAAGCGACGACCGCACCTGCGATCAGGCCAAGCAACAGGCCGAGGACCAAGCTCAAGGCATCCATGTGCCCACGAAGGTAGGGGCGTGACCGCGCAGGGCCTCAGTTGTCCAGGATCACCACCAGCGCGCCCACGGGCACATGATCGAACAAGGCGATCACGTCCGCATCGCGCATGCGGATGCAGCCGTGCGATGAGGGACGGCCGAGCGATGCTTCATCGGGGGTGCCGTGGATGTAGATGCCCCGCGTGCGGCTGTCCACGTCGCCGCCCTGGTTCACGCCCGGTTCCAGGCCATCGAGCCAGAGGATGCGTGCGGTGATCAGATCCGCATTGCCGCCGAAGGGTGGCGCGCTCTCGCCGATGAACACCCGTTCGCGGAAGACCCCACCGGGCGGCACGCCCTGCCCGATCCGTTGGATCACGTGGTGCGCGCCTTCCGGCGTGCGCTCGCTGTCGCGTTGTGCGCCCAGCCCGCGTGCGGAGGTGCTGATCGTGTATTCGGCCAACATCCGGCGCCCGCGCAGGTGGTACATGCGTTGGCGCGCCACCGATACGTACAGGATGTCGCCGTCGATGTCCTCTTGCGGGTATTTCACCGCCAGGTAGTCCAGCAGCATGTCCGCAAGGCCTTGCTTGGGCACGTGCGCGGTGCCTTGTGCCCGGAGCATTGCGGCGCACAGCATCAGTTGCAGGGTGGCGATCGCCTTGATCATTCAGAACAGGCTGGTGAAGCCGAAGTGCACTTTGCTTTCCCGAAGGTCCACCGGCCGATCGAACTGCCGGCCCAGCGCATAGGTAAGGCCGAAGATGCCCGCCTTGGTCTCGAAGCTGGTGCCCGCACCGAAGCCCAGCGGCGCGTCGGTCACCAGCGCATCCTGGCTGCGGTCCTCCCACCATCCCTGGTCCACGAACACGAAGGCGTTGGAGTTCTCGTCGAGGATGAAGCGCAGTTCGGCGGTGCCGATCGCGAAGGAGGAGCAGTAGATCGATGCTTCGTCCACGCCGCGCATGCTCTTGATCCCGCCAATGCGGTACAGCTCGTTGGCGAAGAGTTGTTCGTTCACCATGGAGCCGCCTTGCGCAGCCAACCGCAGGGTGCCGCGACCGCCGAGGGGCAGGTGGCCCACCACGCGTCCGTTCAGTTCGTATTGTGTGGTGCGGACTTCCTCCGGTGGCTGCGCATCGAGCAGCGTACCGGTGGTGCTCCGTTTGGTGCCCGCCGAGGCGTCCGCGCTCACACCCAGGCCGCGCC
>CAZFAW010000061.1:7814-10274 GCA_964517015.1 uncultured Chryseobacterium sp. | reverse complement strand
CCTTGAGGTGCTCGTGAACGCCGTGTTATGCCGTTCGCCGAACGGCCCGGACACCATCGAAGGCACACTGATGGATCTGGGCGCACAACGACGCTCGGAACTGGACCAACGCGCCCTGGCCAACAACTACCGCCAGATGGTGGAGCATTCGCGCGATGGCATCCTGGTGGTTCAAGATGGGCGCGTCCGTTATGCAAACCCGGCAGCGGAAGAGTTGGCACGGATCCCTCTGCACGGCCGACGACTGCTCGACCTGTTTCACCAGGACGACAGAGAGAAGGCGAACGACCTCTTGATCGCCGCAGAACGAGGAGATGCCACCGGCCCGATGAGCATACGGCTGATCATCGAAAGTGGCGAAACGAAAGAACTGGCGTTGACCGCGGCACATATGCTCCATAAAGGAGCGGGGGCGGCCCAGGTCAGCCTACAGGACCTCGGATCGCACAAAAGCCTGTTGCAGGAACGACTTCGTGCCTCTGTGGCCGAAGAGGTGAACCAGGTCCTCCGCCAGGAGATCATGGAACACCGCCGTACGCAGGATGAATTGCGTCGCAGCCGTCGCTTCGCGCGCAGCCTGATCAACAGTTCGCTGGACATGATCATGGCGGCCGATCACGAGGGGCGGATCATCGAATACAACCCCGCAGCCAGCTTGAAATTCGGCTATGAACCCGAAGAGGTCCTGGGCCGGGATACGCGCATGCTCTACGCAGATGGCTCGGAATTCGAAAGGATCCAGGCCGAATTGCTGAACCACGGAGCGTTCGCAGGAGAGATCCAGAACATCACCAAGGACGGGCGCGTGTTCACCAGCTTCCTGGCCGCCTCCCGCCTGTTCGACGAAGAGGGCCGGCTGCAGGGCGCCATGGGCGTGAGCCGGGACATCACCCTCACCAAGCGCGACCAGGAGGCGCTCAAAGCGAGCGAGGAGCGTTACCGCGACCTCTTCGAGAACGCCATGGACCTGATCCAAAGCGTGGAGCCGGACGGGCGCTTCCAATACGTGAACCGTGCGTGGAAGGAAGCCCTTGGGCACAACGACCCGGGCGCGGACGGTTTGTCGATCCGGGATGTGGTGCATCCGGAACACCTGGCCGAAACGGAGCAATTCTTCCATGCCTTGTTGCGAGGGGAGAGCCCGGGTCCCCTGCGCACGGTCTTCGTGGGCCGCGCGGGCAACGAGATCCATGTGATCGGCAACAGCACCGTACGCGTGGAGAACGGGAGCGTCACGGCCATACGGAGCATTTTCCGGGACATCACGGGCGTGCACGAGGCGCAGGAGCGCGTTCAGGAGCACGTGGCCAAGCTGAAGGCGCTCTTCGAGAGCACGGAGCACATGTTCTGGACGGTGGACGAGCGGATCGCGCTCACCAGCTTCAACCCGGGCTATTCGGCCATGATCGAGCGCCTCTATGGTGCTCCGCCCCAAGTGAACACGGACCTTGGCGAGCCCCGAAAAAGGTTCGCGAGCGACGCGTACCACGCGTTCTGGGAGGGGAAGTACGCCGATGCCTTCGCCGGCAGGCCCATGCGCTTCGAAACGGACCTCATCGACAGGAGCGGTCGGCGGGTTTGCAACGAGATCTTCCTCAGCCCCGTGTTCGACGCGGAGGGCAAGGTCACCGAGGTCTTCGGCATCGGCCACGAGATCACGGAGCAGAAGGAGGCAGAGGACCTGGCGCGCGAGCAAGGCGCTCGATTGAAGGCCATCTTCGACAGCGCAGCGAACATGATGATCTGGACGCTCGACAGCGAGTTCCGGATCACCGCATGCAACCAACACTTCCAAGCCTCCGCCAAGCGTGCGTTCGGGCTCGACCTGGGCATCGGCGACCCGTTCCTCGAGCTTATGGCCCGCCGCGTGGCCGGCAAGCGACCCGAACGGTTCGTGGCGAAGTACCAGAACGCCCTCAAAGGGTTTCCCCAGCAATTCGAGGCGGAACTGGTGAACGACAATGGCCGTTCACTGTGGGTGGAGAATTTCCTGAACCCGATCATGGTGGACGGCGAGGTCCAGGAGATCAGCTGCCTTGCATATGGGATCACGGACAAGAAGGACGCACAGCAGAAGCTGATCGAAAGCCTGCACGAAAAGGAGGTCCTGCTCAAGGAGGTGCACCACCGCGTGAAGAACAACCTGCAGGTGATCAGCAGCATCCTCAACTTGCAGAGCGACCATGTGGGCGGCGACCCGCGGATCATCGAGCTGCTCAGGGACAGCCAAGCGCGCATACGCAGCATGTCCTTCATCCACGAAAGCCTCTATCAGCGCAAAGACTTCAACAGTGTGGACCTTGGTGCTTATATCGATGGGTTGGCCCGCAACCTGATGATGAGCTACAGCCTTTCGGGGAAAGTGGCCCTGGATTCGGAGGTGGAAGCCGTGGAACTTGGTCTTGACCAAGCCATTCCGTGCGGCCTGATGCTGAACGAATTGATCAGCAACGCGCTGAA
>CAZFAW010000061.1:0-7714 GCA_964517015.1 uncultured Chryseobacterium sp. | reverse complement strand
ACCAAGCCATTCCGTGCGGCCTGATGCTGAACGAATTGATCAGCAACGCGCTGAAGCACGCCTTCAAGAGCGGGCGGGCCGGAACGATAGAGTTGCGCGTGTCACGCGTGGGCCAGGAGGTCCGGATCGTCGTGGCCGATAACGGCGAAGGGCTCCCGAACGGATTCGACATGGAGCGCGACGCGAACTTGGGGCTGCAATTGGTGAGTACCCTGATCGGCCAGCTCGATGGCCGGATCGAACGCGAAGGCACAACAGGGACGCGATTCGCCATCTCATTCACCCTCGTACCCGTACGCGTCCCGAAATAACCGGCCCCCATCGACGAATAACCGCCCCCCGTCTATTCGTCGACAGGCAAGACGGCGGGCCCGCCTAGCTTTCGGCCTTGTCCAGCAAGGGCATTTCGACGAACGCAACTATCTCCCCCCCAAACCCCGTAGAACGGTCGCTGATTACTTTTGAACCAACCCGTAGGACCATGGCGCAGACCAGTGTTCTGGTAGTGGAGGACGAGAGCATCGTGAGCAAGGACATCCAACACAGCTTGAAGAAGCTGGGTTATCATGTGTCCGGGGCCGCCGCCACCGGAGAGCAGGCCGTGAAAATGGCCATCGATCTCCAGCCCGATATCATCCTCATGGACATCATGCTGAAAGGAGAGATGAACGGGATCGAGGCCGCCGGGCAGATCCGCACGGAGACCAATATCCCGGTGATCTTCCTTACCGCTTACGCGGACGAGAGCACGCTCAACAAGGCCAAGGTCACCCAACCGTACGGGTACATCATCAAGCCGTTCAAGGAGATCGACATCCACACGTCGATCGAAATGGCCCTGTACAAGCACAAGAAGGAAGCGGAGGTGCTGAAAGAGCGCGACCTGCTCTACCAGCTGGCCGAAGGCGGGAGCAGCAAGGACCTGCTTTTCGTGAAGAGCAACAGCCGCCTTGTGAAGTTGCGCATGAGCGATATCTACTTCATCGAAGCCCTGAAGGACTACGTGGTGATCAACACCCTTGCCACGCGCTACACGATCCACAGCACGATGAAGGACATCGAATCGAAGCTGCCGGAGAGCGAATTCCTGCGAGTCCACCGCTCGTTCATCGTCCGCATAGACAAGATCGTTGCCATCGAACAGCCGAATCTGATCCTGGAGAACGACAAGAAGATCATTCCGATCGGGGGCAGCTACAAGGACGACCTGAGCAAACGGCTCAACCTCGTCTAGACCGGTTCGCCGCGCGATCCGTCGCCAGCGCAAGATCCACCGTTCGCCGGTCCATGTCGACGGCGCGCACGACCACGGCCACCTCATCGCCCAAACGGATCCTTCGACCGGTGCGCGAACCGACCACCATGTAGCGCGTCTCGTCGAACCGGAAATTGTCGCCCGGGATATCGCGCAGCGGGATCATCCCCTCGCATCCGTTCTCCTCGAGTTCGACGTAGATCCCCCAATTGGTAAGGCTGCTCACGGAACCGGCGAACCGCTCGCCCACGCGCGATAGCAGGAACTCGGCCTGCTTGTATTTGATGCTCGCCCGCTCCGCATCGCTGGCCCGCTTTTCCATGTTGCTGCTATGGCGGCAGCTGGTTTCCAGTGCCTCCTTATCCAGGTGGCGGCCGCCCGCGAGGTAGTGGGCCAGCGCACGATGCACCAACAGGTCCGGGTAGCGTCGTATGGGGGAGGTGAAGTGCGTGTAGTGCTCGAACGCCAATCCGTAGTGTCCAATGTTCTCGGTGCTGTAGATGGCCTTGGCCATGGTCCGGATCGCCACTTGCTTGATGATGTCCTCCTCATCCTTCCCACGGATATCACGTAGCAGCCGGTTCAAGGCATGGGACAATTCCTCGTCGCGCCCCACCTCCAAGGAGTGCCCGAAACTCCGGACCAAAGACACCAACTGCCGGACTTTTTCGGGATCCGGGAGGTCATGGATGCGATAAACGAACGGAGGAGCGCCTCCCTTCTTTTGTTTTCCCACCCATGCCGCCACGCGCTTGTTGGCGAGGAGCATGAACTCTTCGATCAACCAATTGGCCGCCCCCATTTCCTTGTGGTACACACCGACCGGGGCGCCCTTCTCGTCCAGCTTGAACTTCACCTCGCGGCTCACGATCTCGAGCGCACCCGCCGCCAGTCGCTCCTTGCGCAATATGCCAGCCAGGCCGTGCAGGGTCCGGATCTCGTGGACCATGTCGCCGTCGTTCCCTTCAATGATGGCCTGCGCTTCGGCGTATGCGAATCGCCTCCGGGAGCGCATCACCGTCCTTCCGAACCACTCCGCTCGTATCCGGGCTCGATCGTCCATCTCGAAGATCGCCGAGAACGAGAGCTTGTCCGTGTTCGAATGCAAGGAACATAGATCATTGCTCAGCCGCTCCGGGAGCATGGGCACCACCCGGTCTACGAGGTAAACGCTGGTGGCCCGCGCCGCCGCCTCCATATCGATCACCGAACCGGGCCGCACATAATGGCTCACATCCGCGATATGGATGCCCACTTCCCAATTGCCGTTCTCCAGCCGGCGAAGGCTCAGGGCATCGTCGAGATCCTTCGCGTCGTCCGGGTCGATCGTGAGGGTGGGCACCTCCCGAACATCCCGTCGGCGAGCGACCTCGTCTTTCGTGCATCCGTCGGGCATTCCTTCCGACGCGCTGATCACGCTATCGGGGAACTCCAGGGGAAGGCCGAACTCCGCCAGGATGGCGTGCATTTCCACGGCATGCTCCCCTGCGCGCCCGAGCACGCGCACCACGCGTCCCCTTGGCAGGTCGCGTGCATCGCGCCATTCCCCCAACTCGATGATGGCCTTGTCGCCTTCGCGCGCTTCTCCCGCATCCTGTGCGGGGATCACGAACGGGCGTTGCACCTTCTGATCATCGGCGACGAGCATGAGGCGTCCTTGGTGTTTCTGGATCGTACCCACGAACGTCGTCCTGCGGCGTTGGAGCACCTCCACCACCTTCCCCTCGGCGCGTGATCCCCGACCATCGCGCACCGCAATGCGCACTTTGTCGCCATGTAGTGCCACGCCGACATCGCGGCCGTGTATGAACACATCATCAAGTCCCATCTCGTCCAATCGGACATAGCCAGCACCACTGGCAATGATGTCGATCTTGCCCTCGGCCGTGTCCCTATCGGCGTGCGCGTGATAGCGTCCCTTCTTTCCACTTCGCACACGACCATCATCCTGTAGCTGTTCGAGGGCATCGTAGACCAAGTAGCGCTGTCCCTTTTCCTTCAACCCGAGCTGCAAGGCGATCTGCTGGCTGGTGATCCCGGCGCGGCCCGATCGACGAACGATGGCCAGTACCCGTTGGTCCATGGGCGTGGCGGCAGAACGATCCGATCGTGCTTGTTTACGGGATGCGGCGGGTCGGTGGGCCATGCAGGTGTGAACGCCGCCGAAGGTAGGGGCGCCGCTTCGCGACGTTCGTTCCCAAGGAACGGAAAAGGGAAGGGGCGCCCCTACCGGCGCCCCTTCTTCACAGTGGCCGTTCGCTTCATGCTGCTGCGGCCTCTTCCACCTTTTGCCGCGGCATCAAGTTGAACCCGTTCATGACCACCTCGGTCACGTAGCGCTTGTTCCCGTCTTTGCCCTCATAGCTGCGGTGCACAAGGCGACCCTCCAGCATGACGGGCATTCCTTTGCGCAACAGGCGCTCCACCTGTTCGGCGGTGGGGCCCCAGGCCACCACCGTATGCCATTGCGTGTCGGTCACGCTCTCGCCCTTGGCGTTGCGGTAGGTCTCGTGTGTGGCGACGCTCATGCGGGCCACTTTACGGCCAGCCGCCAATTCACGCACTTCGGGGTCGAAGCCGAGGTTTCCGATCAGTTGTACTTTGTTCTTCAGCGTGTTCATGACTACAGGTGTTTGAGTGAACTTTTGGTTTCCGTCCTGGCATTGGCGCCATCGACGGTGCAAAACAGGACCAGCCTGTCAACGCCATTCGTGTGATCTTCAATTGCAGGCGTTCATAAGCACTAACAACCGTTTGTTTTGCGACAACCCAACGGGGCCGTGAGTAGCTCCGAGGCGCGGTGGCACAGGTGTTCCGAACTACCTTGGCTGGGCAGCGCCCAACCGGAGCAGCGGCGTCTTATGGTCCGGAACATCGTTACGGATTGCGGGAACTGAGCGACCAGGAACTGGTGTTGGGGTGCTTGCGTGAGGAGCGCAAGTACCAAGAGACGCTGTATGCCCGGTTCAACCGACGGATGTATGCGGTTTGCCTTCGTTATGCACGCCACCACCTCGAAGCACAGGACTTATTGCAAGACGGGTTCGTACGCGTATTCGACAAGCTCCACCACTTCCGCATGGAGGGAAGCCTGGAAGGGTGGATCCGACGTGTGATGGTGACCACTTGCATCAGCCAATACCGCAAGAAGGCCTTCAAGCATGAGCGCTTCGGTTTGGAGGTACTGCCCGAAGAGCCGGTGGAACCCCTCGCGCTCGATGCACTGGGCCAGGCCGAGCTCCAAACCCTGATCGCGGATCTTCCGGACGGTTACCGGCTGGTGTTCAACCTGTTCGCGATCGAGGGGTTCGACCACGCGGAAATAGCAGAGATGATCGGGTGCGGTGAAAGCACTTCGCGCAGCCAACTGGCTAAAGCAAGGCGCATGCTCCAACAGCGCCTGGGACACAATGCACTACATACACATGCGGGAAAGACATCCCATCGATGACCTGTTCAGGCGCGTATTGGACGATGCGGAATCCGCACCGCCGCGCGATGTTTGGCATTCCGTGCAGCGACGACGCGGATGGTTGCATCGCATGCGGGTTCGGGCGGATCGCAACAGGCCAATGGTAGCGCTGGTCCTTCTCGTCCTGCTCGGCGGGGGAGCTGCGGCCCTCTCGCTCCTCGGGCCCGACGAGCAAGTTGAACCGACCATTGCGGAGCACCATATCGGTCGTTCTGCTCCGACGCCCAATACCAGCGACACCCAGAAAGTCGCGACCCATCTGCGCGGCCCCGGAAAGGATGCCATACCCGATGCGCCTACCCGACCCAAGGAAGGGACACTTGGCGCCGCTCGCACCACACCCCCCGACGCCGTTGTCACATCCCTGCCACAACAAGCAGAGCCGGTTCGCGAACGCGAGGCATCGCCCGCTCAAGCCGACATCCATCACGCACACGCACGCCAACAAGGCAAGTCGAGGGACGCACGAACCGCCTCGCGCACAAAGGATCCCGCAGCGGACGAGCACGGGCTGAACGGCACGGTACCCGAACCGGTGGCGAGGTCCGGAGCAAATGTGGAGGCGGATCGATCTATCGCGCGGACCGGCCGAGGCGACCAAGAAGAGCGGTCCGCTGTGCAGGATGGCCCCGAGCCGTTGAACCCGCGGCGGATCGAATTCAGGCCTGAACCGGACAGCAGCTCGTTGCTTGGTGGAGGTGGAACATGGGCATACGTATTGGAGCGCGGTACGTATTGGCTGGGATCGCGGTGGTCCGTGCAAGGGCTTGATGGAGGATGGCGCGGACCCGAACCACTGAGCGAAGAGCTTGACCGCGCGGAGACGTGGCGCACACAGTTCGCGGCCACCCTGTGTTTCGGAAGACGCTGGCGTAGCGGGGTAAGCGTGGCAACCGGTATTGAGTATGCCCAGCGTACCAGCCGCTTCTTGTATGACGAAGGTGGGGTTTCCACGGCCTCCGTTCTGATCGACACGGTATGGAGCGGAACCCCGTCGGGAACAGCGACGATCTACACATGGGAGATCGACTCCGCCCTGGTGATGGAGCCCGGAGGATCCCGGCGATATTCCAGCACGGACCGGTACTCGTACATCCGCGTACCGCTGGAATTGGGGTGGCACAAGGAGATCCGCCGATGGTCCTTGGGCGGGCGATTGGGGGCCGCAATTTCCATTCCGTTGAACAGGAGGGGCTCCACACTGGCCTACACCACATCGGTACAGGACGGTACGATCGAAGCGGTGGACCTTCGGAACGAAGCGGTGTCCGGGAGATTCGGCGCCGTGTTGTCGATCACCATGGCGATCGATGCAGGCCATCAACTTTCGGAACACTGGTCCATCCACGCTGGCCCGACATTGGCGCGCGATCTTGTTGAAACCGGATCGACACCTCGCCCGGACCTCTGGGCGCTCGGTGCGTTCTTCGGAGTCGAATTCGAACTACCTTCTCGTGAACGCGTTCGGAACGCGGTTACGACCACACCATGAAGACAGGAACGACCGCCCTTTTCAGCATGGTGCTCGGCTGTGCGTGCCCCACCACATTCTCTCGCGCCCAATGTCCGGGGCTGGTGCCCGCGTTCAGCTGGAGCAGCGAGGGTACGACCCTTCGGTTCACCGATCGCACGGATGATCCCTTCGGATACATCGATTCCGTGGAATGGACCCTCGGCGATGGCTCTCCGGGCCAGACCGGAAGTCCGATCTGGCACACCTATTCCGCAGCCGGCTCCGATACCGTGCACATGACCGTCTGGGCCCAAGGCTGCGAACTTGGGATCAGTGCCCCGGTTCCACATGGAGATGCCGATGACGATTGCGGGATCGCGATATCGCCGTCGTTCACAACGGCCCAACCAGGCAACAACGTGGTCGATTTCGTAAACACGTCGTACACGGGCGGGCTGCCCTTTACCCAGGCCTGGTCGTTCGGTGACGACGATCTTTCCCTGGCGCCCGCTCCGTCGCACACGTACCTGTTCCCCGGGGTTTATACCGTGGCCCTGATCCTTGCAGGCACCGATACGGCCACCCTCGACGGCTGTGTAGGCGGGATGGCGGAGCTGATCCACGTGGACGGGAATGCCTCCACGTGCGATACGTCGCTTTTCGCGGATGTGTCCTACATGTTCGACGGGGTATCAGCGTATCTGCACGCCGATGTCGTTGCCCTGGACCCGGACCTGGAGATCCTGGACCTCGGGTGGTCGTTCGGAGATGCCTCACCAGGAGTGACCGACCTCACGGACCCACAACACATCTATGCCTACCCGGGAACCTACCAAGTGTGCCTTACTGTTTCGGCGACCCATTTTTCCGATACACTGGATACGTGCGCCGCTGAAGTCTGTCGCACGCTTGTCCCGGCATTCGTGGGGATCGCCGAGCAGGCACCCCCCCGGGGGCTCGTGTTGCGCCCCAATCCCGCGAGCGAGTACGTCGTTTTGGATCACCCCTTGGTCGACGCCGGGGCGGAGATCCAACTCTATGACGACATGGGAAGAGCGCAAAATGTCCGGACGAACGCTGCCCAAGGGCAGGCCTGGATCGGGATCCAGGACCTTGCCCCCGGGAGTTATTCCGTGCGCCTGCGCTCCGACCAGGGCGTGAGGTGGGGCCGTTTGGTCAAACACTGAAGAACCTTCGGCGGAGGGTCAGGCGACCTGCCCCACTTCGCGCTTTGCCCCTCCTAAGGACATGGTCTGAAGGTCGGTAAGCACGACCTCCGTGATGAATCGGGTTTGACCGTCTTTCGACTCCCACTTTCGATGTACGAGCCGCCCCTGAAGGGCCACCTTGCTTCCCTTTCGCAGGACCTGCGACACGCGCTCCGCCAGCTTGCCCCATGCTACCACGCGGTGCCACTGTGTTTCCTCCTTCCATTCGTTCTTGCCCGAACGCACGCGTTCCGTGGTGGCGATGCTCAGCGTGGCCATCCGGTTGCCGTTCGGGAACTCCTTGGACTCCGGGTCGCTGCCCAGGA
>CAZFAW010000060.1:4954-10298 GCA_964517015.1 uncultured Chryseobacterium sp. | reverse complement strand
GGTCGTACCGCCCTTGCGCACGGTAGTTGAAGGCCGCGATGAAGCTCTGCGGGTGCTTCTTGATGACCGCCGTGCGCACCTTGAACCGCCTTCCGCCGTGCATGCTGAACTTCCGGGGAACGCGCGCGTCGTTCAGCAGCAGCGACTGGTTCGGCTCGTTCAAATGGTGGATCGATACCCCCAGCCACGTATTGGGCGTGAAATACAGGAGTCCGGCTCCGGCATCGGTGTAGTTCACGGAGGTGCCATCCATGCTTTCGTACGTGGCCACCTCGCCCCCGCGCGCCAGCTGATCGCCGAACACCAGCCGCCCGTAGTCCACGGCATGGTTCACGAACCCGAACTGCAGGGCGGGGCGCAGGAAGACCTTGCGCTTGAGCTGGATCTCGTACGCATACTGCCCTGTGAAGCTGGTATAGCGCAAGGCACCGGTCCCGGCGCGATCGTGAACGGCGATGAACCCTATGCCGCTGTTCATTTCCTGCAGGTACAGATCGTACGCGGCCGCATAAGTGACGAAGGCACCCGGGATCGATGGCCATTGATCGCGGTACAGGAGGCTGAACCTGTTCTGCACGCTGGTACCGGCGAAGGCCGGACTGAGGTACGTGGGTGCCGCATAGAATTGCGTGAACTGGGCGTCCTGTGCTTCGAGCGAGCACGCGCCACCCAGACAGGCCAGTACGGTCACCGCGTAACGTCGCATCATTCGGTCGGTGCGGCGCGAGCCGTCCGTTCATTGCGCATCAACGTGATGTCCATCGGCAATTCGCGCGTGCCCTCGGGCAGCGTCGCGACGATGTCCGCTTCGCGGAGCTCGAACCCCTGCGCTTCGATGGTCATGTGGTAGTGCCCACCGGGCTTCAGGATCATGAGGTACCGGCCCGTGCGCGCATTGCTGTTGTACACGCCCACCGGTCCATCCGTTCCCGCATCGCTCACCGTGAAGCGCGCCTGCACGGGCTCGTCGTTGCTGTCGGTGACCACTCCGAGCACGGCCACGTAGTCGATCTGGCTGCCGGGGAAGACCACCTGATAGATGTCCTGCGCGCCAAGTCCGCCCAACCGCTCGCTGCTGAAGTAGCCGGTGGTCCCGTCCTCGCTCAGGCAGAAGTAGATGTCGTCGTTCACCGTGTTCAGCGGGAAGCCCATGTTCTCCGGTGCGCTCCAGCCGTTCAGATCCGGATCGATGCATTGCGTTTTGAAGATGTCGTAGCCCCCCATGCCCGCGTGCCCCTTGCTGCTGAAGAAGAGGGTGACCCCATCGCTGTGCAGGAAGGGAGCGTCCTCGTCGAAGGGCGTGTTCACTTCGGGCCCCAGGTTCAGGGGCAGGCTCCAAGCACCATCGGGCAGGCGGCGGATGCGATAGAGGTCCCGGCCACCGAAACCGCCTTCGCGATCACTGGTGAAGTAGATCTCGTTCCCGTCAGGCGAAATGCTGGCGCTTGGTTCGTGGGAAGGGCTGTTGATCCGGTCGGTCATGATCACCGGAGGCTGCCACAGTCCGTCTTGTTTGCGGCTTTCGTACAGGTCGCCGCTGGTCAGATCGCTCGCCGTGCGGTAGACGATCATGCTGCTCCCATCGGGTCCGAGGCCCACCGTGGCGTCCTGTACCACGGTGTTCAGTGGAGCACCTGCGTTGGTGGCGTTCGACCATACTTCGTCGATCCGGCGTGCCACGTAGATGTCCTCCATGTATTGTCCGTTCGGATCCTTCATGCCTCCGGTGGTGCCTTCGCGCCGACTGGTGAAGTACATCGTGTTCCCGTCGGCGGTCACCAAGGGGCAGTAGTCGTGATAGGTGGAGTTGATCGTGGGCCCCATGTTCCGGATGGTCACGTCCACCGGATGCTGCGTGAGTTCGCGTGCCGTCCGGCAGGCCTGCATGGCGCGGTCCACCTCTTCATCGGGAACAGCGCGGTAGTAGAGCGATCGGTACTTGGTGAAAAGCTCGAGCGCCTCATCGAACCGCTCATCCCGATGGCAGGCCAAGGCCAGCTCGTAACAGGCCTCGGTGTGTCCGCCTTTCACGGCCTTGTCCAGGTAGGGATAAGCCTTCTCCCGTTGCCCCGGCACGCGGGCCATGCAGAACCCCATGTTGTAGTAATTGTCCATGAAAGCCGTATCCACCGGTATGAGCTTCCGGAAGATCCGGGCCGCGTTCAGGTACTCGCCGTTCGCCATCAGGGCGGTGGCCTCGTCCATCATGCGCGCATGGGTGCGCGTGAAATGCTGTTGCGCGGTCGCAGGGACCACGATCAGCATCGACAGGTGCACGAGCAGGGTGGAAAGTCGCTTCATGGTCATCGAAGAAGGGTTACATCGCCGCTCAATGTGGTCTCGCGTCCATCGCTGAAGCGCGCCCACGCCTTCCACGCGTACACGTCCTGTTTGGCGGGGCTGTCGCGGTAATAGCCGTCCCATCCCTTGCGGACATCGACGCTCTCGAACACGAGTTCGCCCCATCGGTTGAAGACTTGCAGCCGATAGTCCTCCACGCCCTCATGGATGGGGAAGAAGAAATCATTTTCGAAGCTCGTGGGGTCGTATACGCCGTCGGTCGGGCCGTTGTTGCCGGGAGTGAAAGCGTTCGGGAACAGCAGGTCGCCGGCCACGGTACCGGTGGTCGCTTCCGCGAGCAGGAACGTGTCGGGACAGTTCCATTCGTTGTTCGCGATCAGCATCACGTCGTAGGAGCCAGGTGCGGTGTAGTAGTGAACGGGGTTCTCCTCCGTGGAAGTGGAGCCATCGCCGAAGTCCCACCAGTAGCTGCTCGCGTTGGCGCTCAGGTTGTACGTGAATACGGGCTGGTCGGGAACGAGCACCTCGTCGGGTTGCAGGACGAAGAAGGCATTGGCGCGGGGATGCGCTACGACGATGTCCGCCTGGCTGATCGTGTTCACGGCACCACCGAGTCCGAAGGCCGTGAGTGTTACCGTATAGGTACCCGGCACGTTGTAGGTATACGTCGGATCGTCCGCTGTGCTGGTGCCACCATCGCCGAAATTCCACTGATAGGACACGCCCCCGAGCGAGGTGTTCGTGAACGATACGGTAAGGGGCACGCACCCGTCCCCTCCGCCGGTGAACCCGACGGTGGGCACGGGAGGATCGATCGTGATGATCTGCGTGGCGGTATCCGAGCAGAGCGCCGTGCTCACTACGAGGGTGATGGTGAAGGTGCCCCATGTGGAATAGGTATGATCGCCGGGATCCTGTGCGGTGGAGGTCCCGCCATCGCCGAAGCTCCACGCGTAGGAATAGGACCCGGGCGGTGTGGTGTTCGTCACCGTCACCGTGGCATCGGGGAATTGCTGGCTGAACGGTGTGGCGGTGAACGACGCCACCGGTACGGGGTACACGGTCACGTCGAAGTAGGCCGTATCGCTGCATCCATAGGCCGAAGTGGCCACTTCCATGATGGTGTACGACAGGTTGGTGGTCCCGGTATTCAGGTAGGTGTAAGTCGGTCCGGGGCCGGTAAGTACCGTGCCATCGCCCATGTGCCACAGATAGCTCACCGCGCCGGTGCTCGCGTCGTTCAGCGTCACGGTGAAGGGTGCGCATCCGGCCGTGTCCGTGCTGAACGATGCCTGTACTGCGGGGTGGATCTGCACGGTGGTAAAGGCCGTATCCGTACATCCATCTGAAGAGGTGGCCACCAGCACCACGTTCTCGAACGCATCGGTCGGTGCGTAGTTCATATAGGTGTGCGCGACGTTCCCCGGGCCGGTACTCAAGGTGGTGCCATCGCCGAAGTCCCACCACAAGGTGCTGGCTCCGATGCTCAGGTCCTGGAAACCCACGTTGAGCGGTGTACAGCCGGTAGCGGGTGCCGCTACGAACTGCGCGATCGGTGAAGGATGCACCACCACCTGTGCGGACATGGTATCGACACAGCCGAACGCGTTCGCCGCAATGAGCGTGACCGGATGGACGACGTCGGAGGTACCCGTGTTCACGTAGGTGTGTGTGGGCGTCGGCCCGGTCCCGGTCCCACCATCGCCGAAGTCCCAATCGAAGGAGACCGCACCGAGCACCGAAGGGAACGTGAGGGTGAACGGACTGCAGCCGCTGTCGGGCGCCACCACGAAGCTGAAGTTCGCCTCGGGGAACACGGAGATCTGCTGGGTAGTGGTGTCGGCACACCCTGCGGCCGAGGTCGCGACCAGCGTCACCGTATACGTTACCAGATAGAGCGTGGTGTTCGAGAAGGTGTGCGAAGGATCCTGGAGCGTGCTCGTGGTGCCATCGCCGAAATCCCAGGAATAGCTTCCGGCACCTGTGCTGCCGTTGTAGAAATTCACGGCGATGGGCGAGCAGGACGGACTGGCGTCGTGGGTGAATTGCGCCACGACCATGGGCGCCACCGTGATGTTGGCCGTGGTGGTGTCCGAGCATCCGAACGCCGTGCTCGCGATCAAGGTCACGGTGTACACCGTATCCGTGGTGCCCAGGTTCATGTAGGTGTGAACGGGCGTCGCGGAGGTGGAACCCGCACCATCGCCGAAGTCCCATGCATAGTCCGCTGCGCCGCTGCTCGTATTGGTGAACGGCACGGTGAACGGCGAGCAACCCAACAACGAACCGGGCACGAAGGCGGCCGTGGGCTTCGGCTCGACCACGATCGGTTGCGTGCCGGTGCCCGAACAATAGGGCGTGGTCGCAGTGAGAGTGACGAGGTAGGGCCCGGCCACCGGATAGAGGTGCGTGGGATCCTGTATCGTGTCCGTCGCGCCGTCCCCGAAGTCCCAGAGCCATTGCACAACGGGGTTGCCGCTGGCCGTGGCGGTCAGATCGGTGAATTGGGTCGGATCGCCCACGCACACGTTCTGCGCGCCGATCGCCACCTGAGGCGGGTCGTAGACGTGTACATCCTGCGCCATGGCGGCGGTGCAGTTGTTCCCGTTCGTCACCGTGAGCGTGATGGTGAAGTCCCCCACCGTGGAGTAGGTATGGGGTGGCGGGGCGGGCGATGCACTGAAGGTGCCGTCCCCGAAGTCCCATGCCCATGCGATGGCGCCGGTGGACGTGTCGGTGACGGTGACAGTAAGGGAATCGCACGCTGCATCGTTGTCCAAGGTGAATTGTGCGGTAGGGCTGGGCAGGACCACCAGGGTAACGTATGCCGTGTCCGCGCAGCCCGCGGTGGCCCCTTGGATCGATGCCGTGTAGCCGATCACATAGGTTCCAGGGTTGGTGTAAGTGTGTGCCTGATCGCCTGCTCCGGTCCATTGCCAACCGCTGCCGGTCCCGAGATCCCACTCGAAATAGTTCGCGCCGCCCGTCGTGGTCTCGTCGAAATAGGCGGTCTCGCCCGCGCAGATGGTATCGGGGGTCAAGG
>CAZFAW010000060.1:0-4854 GCA_964517015.1 uncultured Chryseobacterium sp. | reverse complement strand
GTGGTCTCGTCGAAATAGGCGGTCTCGCCCGCGCAGATGGTATCGGGGGTCAAGGTCAGGTACACATCAGGTGGTGGCACGATCTGGATCGTGATGATCGCCGTATCGATCCCGCAGTAGTTGCTATCGAGCAGGGTGGCGGTATAGGTGCCGATCCCGGGATAGGCGATCGTATGGGGGAACGTGGGCGGCCATGGCGTCCAATCGATGATCGAGTCCGTGCCGGCACCCCAGTAGTCGCCGAAGTTCCAGTACTCGAAGCGTTGGTAGATGTTACCCTGCATCAGGCAGTTGCGCTGCGTGGTGTTCAGGAAGGTCACCTCGGTGTCCGGGTAGCACAACAGCGTAGCGCTCGGGGTGATGCGGGCGCTGTCCAGGTCCCAAACGCGGATCGGATTGAAGGTGGCGACGCTCGGACCGCCTTGCAGGGTATTGCAGGTGTTCTCAGCGGTCAGCATCACCGTGGTCTCGCAGCTCACGGTGCCTTGCTGGTAGGTATGCGTGATGGTCTGCCCCAGGTTCGTGTGATCGTACACCTCCGGGGCGGAACCGTCGCCGAAATCCCAGGTGAACACGGTGTTCGGCGATACGTTGGTGCTGCTGTTGATGAACTCGATCGCTTGGGGTGCGCAGATCTGCGTGAGGCCGCCCACCGGGATCTGGATCGATGCGCTGGTGCTCTCCTCCATCACCACCACGCCTTGCACCACGCAACCCGTGATCGTTTCGGTGAAGGTGACCACGAAAGTGTCGACCGTGGCGGGGTACACGTGGCTCACGCTCATGGGCGGCACCAGCATGGCCCCGGAGGAGGTCGGGCTGCCATCGCCCCAGTCGATCGTGTAGTTGCCCACGCTGTTGGGCGTGGCGATCAAGAGGGTGAAATTGTTACCCGAACAGCTGTACCAGTAGGGTGCGCTCGAAGGCGTGCCGTAGTAGTCGTAGAGTTGGGGGCACTGTCCGTGGGCCCGGTCGGTCAACGCCAGAATGGCGATGGCGGCGATGATCTTGCTGGTACGCACGGGCTTCGGGCGGGGTATTTCCCGCGCCTCTTTACGTCGATGCCGGGGAATGGATACCCGCCCTTCGACCGGCGCCCGCCCGGGGGATCCCGGGCCGGGATCGGGGCCGATGGAACCGGTCACGGGAACGACCATCGCCGAACGTTCCGGAACGGCTCGCGTATGAACCGCCAGACCATCCACGAATGGAGCACTTCGACCTTTGCGTGATCGGCGGTGGGCCGGCGGGATATGCCGCGGCCATGCGCGCCATCGACCTGGGCAAGCGCACCTTGCTGGTGGAGAAGGACAGGATCGGAGGCACGGGCATCTACAACGGCGCCCTCACCTCCAAGACCCTTTGGGAACTCTCCCAACGTGTGGCCAGCGCCAACGAGGTCACCCGAACACGCGGACGCGAACCGTTCCGCCTGAGCTGGGACGAGATCAGCAAAACACTGAACGAGGCAATCTTCGAACGCAAGTACCTCTACAGCTGCCACATGCAGTTGCTGGAGAACGCAGGCAACATGTTCCGTCACGAGCGCGGAACCGCCCGCTTCACCTCGCCGAACACCTTGTCCATCGATCGAGCCGGCAACCGCACACGCATCAGCGCCGATCATTTCGTGATCGCCACCGGCTCACGGCCCCGTACGCTTTCGAACGTACCGGTGGACGAGCGGCGGATCATGACGAGCGATGGCATCTTCCGCATCGACGACCTGCCCGAGAGCATCGTGATCATCGGTGCCGGTGTGATCGGATGCGAGTTCGCCACCATCTTCAGCAACTTCGGACGCACGCGCGTGCACCTGATCGATCGTGCGGAGCGCATCCTGCCCTTCGAGGATCCCGACGTGAGCGAACTGGTGGCCAAGAACCTGGAACGAAAAGGCGTGACCATCCACCGCTCGGCCAAGCTGGAACGCATCGAACAGGTGGAAGGTGGCGTGGAGTACGAGCTGAGCTACGCCGATGGCAGGCACGAGACCGTGCAGGTGGCCACGGCGCTCCTTTCCGTGGGCCGCATACCCAACCTGGACGACATGGGACTGGAATGCACCGGGGTGGATCGCGATGCCAAGACAGGACATGTGCTGGTGAACGATACGCGAACCTCGGTGCCGCACATCCACCTGGTGGGCGATGCTTCGGCCACGAACATGCTCGTGAACCTCGGAGAGCTCGAAGGTCGCCACGCCGTAGAGCGCATCTGGCAGGTGACCCAACGGCCCCTTTCCTACGACAACGTGAGCACGATCATGTTCCTCGAACCCGAGGTGGCCGGCGTGGGACTGAACGAGCAGGAGTGCCGCAAACAAGGCATCGCCTATCGCGTGGCCCGCATCGACTATGCGTGCCTCGCACGTGCGATCGCCATGCGCCGCACGCGGGGGTTCTTCAAAATACTGATCACCGACGATGAACACATGCGCATCCTCGGGATGCGCGCCGTGGGCGAGCACGCCAGCAGTGCCATCCAGGCCGTGGCCTTGATGATGCGCCTGGGCACCAGCATCGAGGAGCTTGCCGAACTGGTGCACCCCCACCCCAGCATCATCGAAGGAGTGCAGGAATGCGCCCGTATGCTTCTGGGCAAGAGCATCTTCAAGAGCCCCGTGTTCGGGGACAAGATGCGCTGCTACGCCTGGCGACCGGCGGCGGGCGTGAAAGCCGCCTAGGGCGGGCCCGGGTCCGAGAACTTCGGATCGGTCGCGAAGTCCGTGTCCGTGAGCGTATTGAGGAAGGCGATCAATTGCGCGCGCTTCACCGGGGTCAGTTCCAGGGTCTGTTCCGGATCGGTGAATTTCATGAACGGGTCGATCGTACTGCTGGCGTGTCCCCCATCGTTGTAATGGTCCAGCACCTCGTCGATCGTGGCGAAGCGCCCATCGTGCATGTAGGGTGCGGTGAGCATGATGTTCCTCAGCGTCGGGGTCTTGAACTTCGCGCTATCGTAAGGGTTCCCGGTCACCAGGTAGCGCCCCAGGTCGGTGAATTCGCTGTCCAGCCCGTTGTTGTGGAATTGACCGTCCGTGAAAAGGCTCCCGCCCGTGGTGTGGCAATGGAAGCAATCCGCGCCGCCCTGGCCGATCACGGAACCGCCGCCGGGCAGGGGAATGGGCACCCCTGTGGGCCCGCCCTCCTTCTGGAACAGCTCGAAACCGACGGCTTCATCGACCGTGAACGCATCTTCGAAACGCTGCACCCGGTCGAACTTGCTGTTGCCGCTGATCATGGTGCGCACGAACTGGGCAAGCGCCTTGGTCACCATCGTGGAATCGATGGTGGCCGTGCCGAACGCAGCCTGGAACAAGGGCGGGTATGCCGGATCGGCCTGTAGTTCGGCCACGGCCACCTGCCAGCTCTCCTTCATTTCGATGGGGTTCACCACCGGATCGTGCGTCTGCTCCTCGAGCGTGGCCCGCCGACCATCCCAGAAAAAGGCCGTGCCCCAGGCCAGGTTGATCAACGCCATGCTGTTGCGCGTGCCAACGGAGCCGTCGATGCCCGTGCTGAACACGTTCCCGTTGTCGGTGAACCCGAAGCCCTGGGCGTGACAGGTCGCGCACGATTGCGTGTTGTCTCCGCTCAAACGCTCTTCATAGAACAGGTACCGGCCAAGTGCCACGCCCTCAACCGTGGCGATGTTATCCGGCGGTTGGGAGACCGGCGGCAGGTTCGATGGCACCTGGAGATCATACTCCGTGGGTCCGCTCCCGCCCGGTTCCTCGGGTTCGTCCGGTTTGCAGGCCACTGCACCCAGGGCCATGCAGGCCACTATGCTCCACCACTTCGCGGTTTTCATGGTACCTGGTCCAAAGATCGGTCGTCCGTGAGGGAATTCAAGAACGCGATCAGTTGCGCCTTCTCCGTGGGCGTGATCACGAACGGTTGCAGTAACGGGCTGCGGTTGGGATGGGGCATGCCGCCGCTCGCGAAATGATCGATCACTTCTTCAAGCGTGAACATGCTGCCATCGTGCAAATAGGGCCCGGTGAGGGCGATGTTGCGCAAGGTGGGCACCTTGAACTTGCCGATATCGGCCGTATCCAGGGTGATACGGTACCTGCCGGGGTCCGCGGAATAATCGAGCGTGGTGCCGATGTTGTGGAACCCGTGATCGCTCAGGTCGAAACCATCGTGGCAGTGCGTGCACCCGGCAGTGGCACCGCTGAAGATCGCCCATCCGGCCAGTTCATCCGCGGTGAGGGCCGCGGGATCGCCCTGGTACCGGAAACGATCGAAGCGCGACCTGCCGCTGATCAACGTGCGTTCGTACGACGCGATGGAACGCGTGATCACGTAGGGGTCCAATGCGCGGCCATAGGCCGTCGTGCTGAGCGATCGGTACGGCTCCACCTCCCGCAACCGCTCCGCCACTTCGGTGATGTTCGAGTTCATCTCCACGGGATCGTGCAACGGAGCAAGCACCTGCAGTTCAAGGGTGGGCACGCCCCCGTCGCGGAAGTAGCTCGGGTGATAGGCCACATTGGCCAGTGTGGGCGAATTGCGGAAGCCGTGCGCACCGCCTGTTCCTTCGCTCACCGGAACCACGTCGCTGAAAGCATGGTCCTCCAGATGGCACGATGCGCAGGAAAGCGTGCCGTCTCCGCTCATGGCCTTTTCATGGAACAGCGCCTTCCCCAGAGCCACGCGGCCCATCGTGAGCGCGTTTTCGGCCGGCACGGGCACCTCGGGCGCGCCGGGCGGCAAGTCCAATGCGTAGGGCGTGTCCTGTTCATCCATCGGTGCTGCGGGGTCCTTCGCACAGGCCGTAAGCAGGAGCGGCCAGATCAAATGGAGCAGGCGAGCGCGTTGCACGTGGCGAGTGTCATTCCAAGGTGAA
>CAZFAW010000059.1:8453-10415 GCA_964517015.1 uncultured Chryseobacterium sp. | reverse complement strand
CGTTCAGGTCCAGTTCCAAGGGGAAGTGCGTATGGCCATCCGCATCGAGCTGGCCCTCGAAGGCCACCTGCTCCTGATCGTTCACCGTGGTGTTCACGTCGTCGAAACTGTACGTGTTGAAACCTTTGAAGTCGGGGGTGCCACGCGTCATGGTCACCGTGACCCGGGTCTTCAGTTCGCGCGCGGGTGCGCCGTGCAGCCAGTTGCTCTGCAGCTGCACATCGTGCGCGCTCGCCTTGGTCAATCGCTCACCGCCCAGGTCGAGTTGGATCTTCAACCGGTTGGGTTTCACTGTTTCGATGCGTATCGGCCGGTAGAAACTGGTGCCGCCCACCAGCACACGTGCGCTCCACACGCCCGTGGGCGCCTCGGGACCGGTCGCGCACCGGAATGCGTAGGTGCCGTTCACCGAAGTGGTGCGCACATGGCGCTGGTCCAGCCGGCCTTGCGGGTCGGTGAGCTCCAGTGTTACGGGATGGTTCTCCGGCAGCTTGTTCAGCACGTCCTGCAGCACGAAGGTGAGGTAGAGCGAATCGCCGGGGCGCCACACGCCGCGTTCGCCATAGAGGAAGCCCTTCAATCCGCGGTCCACCGCTTCGCCCTGCACGTCGAATTCGCTCACGGAGAGCGAGGTGCCGTCGCTCAGTTTCAGGTAACCGCGCTGGGCGCCCTTGCTGGCCACCAGCAGGAAGGGCTTGTGCTTGGTGGAAGGCACGGTGATGAAGCCTTCGCCATCGGTGACGAGCTGGGCCATGCTGCGCCGCTGCAGGTCCAGCACATCGATGCGTACCCCGCCCATGGGTGCGGTGGTGCGCAGGTCGCTGCAAGCCACCAGCATGGAACCGTCGTTGCCGCGCTTGGCGATCAGGCCCAGGTCGCTGGCCAGGATGTTGCGCGTTACGGTGTGGCGCGAGCCGTAATAGCTCGGCGTGCACGGGTTGTCGCGCTGGCTGTAGTCGTAGTCCTCGTAGTAGTAATCGCCTTCGTAGTACCAGTAGCCTTCGTAGTTGTCCCATTGCGCCTCGTCCTCCTCGGTGATGCTGGTGCGTTCCGGCAACGGGGCTGCCTTGGGGTCGGTGCCTTCGCACGCATAGAGCGAATACTCCTGGCGGAAGCCGAGCTCCACGCGGTAGATGGCCCCGGGTTCCGGTTGGATCAGCTCGTCCAGGTCCAGGTAGTAGCGTACCCATCGGTGGGGATCCACGGCGTCCTTGGCGCGCAGGGGCACCGTCGACTTCTTCACCAGCCGCCCCACGCGCGCGAGTTCCTGTTCGCCGCCGGGGTCGTTCACTTGGAGGAACTGCGCCACGTTGTCCGCGTAGATCTTGATCACGCGCACGTCCACGGCGCTCAGGTTCACCGCATCGAAGGGCAATAGCAGGCCGTTGGTGCTGGGAAGGATGGTGCCGGTGCCGGCCATGCGTACCGAAGGTTTCAGTTCCTCGAACTCCAGCTCCACGGTGATCTCCTGGCCCAGTTTCTTGCCGTTCACGTTCTGCAGGCCGGCGGCCACGAAGGCTTCGTGCTTTCCGCGCAGGCGGTCCTGAGGCCAGATCAACAGTTTGTTGCCCTCCACGGCCAGGCGCACCTGGTCCACGTTGGCGATCCCGGCCAGTCCGGCGAGGTCCTGTCCCGCATCCAGCGGATCGCTGAAGATCAGTTCCGCCTTCTGCTCGCCGTCGCTGAAGGTCTGCGAGTTCACCAGACGCAGATCGCCGATCGCCGGTACTTCGAAGTCCTTTTCGCCCTTATCGGAACTGCCGATCCGCTCGGCGTTCCAGGTGATCATGACGTGCGAGGCCTGTTCGCCGCGCATCACGCTGTCCACCAGCAGCCGGTGGAATCGGCCGTTGGGCTCGTGGTCCCAGGTCATGTGCAGCGACCGGCCTTCCTGCGTGGCGGTGAAGCAGCCTTCAAGGTCCTGCCCGGTGGCGTCGTCGCTGGTGTAGACCGCGAGCAACA
>CAZFAW010000059.1:0-8353 GCA_964517015.1 uncultured Chryseobacterium sp. | reverse complement strand
CAGGCAGGCGACCAGCGCCGTGCCCGATGACCAAGACGCCGCCTTGCGGGCGCGCATCGGCACACACGGGAAGTTCATGGAAGGTTCCGGGAAGTGGGGTGGGAGGAAGGAGGACGGACCACTGCACCAACGCCGGGCAGGGCCGTTGTAGTATGGAATGCGATCACTGAACGCGGGTAACGCACATCAGGGCTCGGCCAGCAGCTTGTCGGCCTCATCGGCGGCGATGATCCGCGTGCCGAAGGCGCCCACGACGAATGCGTCCGCCAGGCCTTTCTCCTGCAGCGCTTTGCGGGCGTCCTCCGCATCGGTGCGGCTGGGGAAGTTGCCGTAGTAGTAGCGCACCGCATCGGCGCTGGTCACCGGCTCCACGTTGCCGATCTCGATGTACTTGCTCATCACATCGGTGGGCACGTTGCCCGCGAAGGTGCCCAGTTGCACGCGGTAGTGCACCAGGCCCTTGTCCACGCCGCCGGAAGGCAGCCCGTTCAGGTCCTCGGGGCCGGTGAGCTTGGCGCCGGCCTCCTTCAGGCTTACGCGCTTGCCGTCCTTGAAGGCCACGAGGAAGGCGCCGCTGAAGCCCTTCTTCAGCATGTCCACCTTGCGTGCCGCCGCCGGGTTCACATCGCTGAAGGCCCCGGTGTAATAGCGGGTCAATCCGTCTTCGCCCTTCAGCACCACCAGGTCGTTGATGCCGGAGAAGATATCGCGGCCGAGCTTCTGCTTGAAGGCGCCCAATTGCACCCGCACCACGGTGTTCTTCGCGGCCGGGCTTGCGTCGGGGTTGCCGGCCAGGCTTGCACGTGCGGCTTCCACCTCCTTGCTGATGTCGATCAACTGTCCGTTGTCGTCGGCCACTACGGTGCCTTCGATCCCTTCGCCCTTCAGCGCGATCTGGCGGCGGATGGCCTCGGGAAGGTCGGTGTAGCCGCCCACCACGAAGCTGATGGTATCGCCATGCTCCACCGTGCGCAGATCGGGGATGCTCAACAGCGTGCGCATCTGGTCTTCGGTGATGCCGGTGACCTCCGAACCCACCTGTACGGTGTACACGCGCTTGCGCTGCACCACCTGGTTGCGCGGGCCGCGGTCCAGCGATTCCACGCGCGAGGTCACGATGGTCACGTTGCCGCTGTCCTTGTAGTTCAGGTAGTCCTTCAGGAAGGCGTCGTCGGCCAGGGTCACCCCATGGGCATCCACTGCAAGGCCGGGCGGGGTCGCGGGTTCATCGTCCATGTGGTCGGGAACGCCATCGCCATCGCTGTCCATGGGGCAGCCGCGCTTGCTCACGACCACGCCGGCGGGCGTGCCGGGGCAGAGGTCGTCGAAGTCCTTCACGCCGTCGCCATCCTCGTCGTCGTTCAGCACCAAAAGGTCCATTTCGGCGGGCGTGAGGTCCGGTTCGCCGGCCTTGTGCTTGCGCGGCCCGATGCTGATGGCCTTGCTGAGGGTGAAACTGGTGTAGAGGAAGCGGTCGTTCTTGCCGTCGCCTACGCGATCCTCCCGGCTGTCGGCCGTTACACCGTCCACGAGGTCGGTGAAGGTGAGGTGCAGCGTGGTGCCCACGTTCAGGTCCCATCCGCCGCCAATGCGCATGCGCGCGCCGATGCTCAATGGCACGGCCCAACTGCGCTCGTTGTACTTGCCGAAGCCGTCGAGGTCCAGTTCACGGATGTCGCTCTCGTAGGTATGGTCGCGCTGCAACAGCACGGCATCGCCTGCGTTGGCGGCATGCTCGTCGATGTCGCGGATGGTGCCGTCGGCCCAGTAGAAGTAGCGGCGGCCTTGCGCGTCGAACAGGTCGGTCTTGCTCAGGAATTCCACGCTTTCCAGACCCAGCCCGAAATAGGGTTCGATCGAGCGCTTCGCCGGCAACAACTGCGCGAAGTTGTAGGTGAACTGGAAGCCGCCGGTGGTGATCCGCGACATGAAGTTCAAGTTGCGGGTGGTGGAGCGTTCGTTCGCGCCCACCCGGCCGTGCAGGGCGAAAAGGCTCACATCGAGCCATTCGGTGATCGGCGTCCCGGCGCGCAGTTCGAAGCCCAGGCGGCTCACCAGGGGGCTGTAGCCTTCGTGGTTGTTTCCGATATCGCCGTAGAAGGCGAACATGCCCGCGCCCAGGCCGAAGGTGGGCCGGATCTCGAAGCCGGTGGAGTCGTCGCGTTGCGCGCGTCCGGTCAGTGCGGAAAGGGTGAGCGAGGCGAGGAGGAGCGTGCGGCGGGTGATCATCGTCCGGTTTCTGGCGGACGCAAGATAGCCGCCTGCCCGATCACTGCACCCAGGGCTGCTGGCTGATCATCAACGCCTCCTGTACCGTGATCCGGTCCCCGTTGTTGTAGGCCGTCACGAAGGGCCCCGGGAAGTTGTTGCCCCCGGCGATGTAGGCCTGGCGTTGGTCCCGGGCCTCTCGGTACTGGTTGAACTTGCCCGTGGTGTACTTGATCCAGCCTTCGTGCCGCTCGATGGAGAAGGCACCGGTGAAATGGTGGCGCTCGGCGAAGTACTCGGGGCCCACTTCGCGGTGCGCCGCCGTGATCTGCACTTTGTAGGTAACACCGGTCTCCGGCGCGGGGATCCGGTTGGTGGTCACGGGCTTGGGTTTCTCGGTGCGATCGGCGGTCTCCTGGCCGGTCTGTTGCTGGTTACCGGATGCCTGCTCGGTCCCCGAGGTCGAAGGCTGTTCCTGCGCGGTCTGCTGGCTTTCGCCCGGAGCGGATCGGTCCGGTGCCTGTTGCGCCAGCATGGCCTCGGGGCCCACCTTGAAGGCGGTGCTGCCGAGCACGGCTTTCTGGGTCTCGTCGTTCAACAGGTAGCCGAACTCACCGTTCACCGCGTATTCGCCGTTGGGCTGGCCGGTGCCGCGCAATTTGTAGCTCACTTTCAGGTCGCTCTTCGCGGGCAGGTTCAGCCATACGAACTTCACGATGGTGCCCTGCGAGGTGAAGATGGCCTCGTCCGTGCTCTTCTCCAGTGCGGTGAAACCGGGGGGGATGGACTCCTGCAATTTGCCGAAGCCGCGGATGGCGCCCTTGCTGATGGTCACCTCCACGAGCATCTCCGATTCCGTGATCGCAGTGATCGTACGTGTGCCGCCCACATTGCCCGCGCCTTGTTGTGCGGGGATCAGGCGGAGGGAGGGGGGGGCGGCGGCGGTGGGCGGTTCCGTGCTCACGGGAGCGGCTCCGGCGGCGGAAACGACATCGTTCGAGGCATCGGGTGCAACGACAGGGGGGGCCACGACGGGTGCGGTCTCCTGCGGAGCGGGTTCGGTGGTCGGGGCGGTCTGTGCCACGGCGCCGCCGGTCACTTGGATCGTGGCCGTGGGCAGGTCATAGGTCTTGCGCTCGTTGTCCTCGATGTAGCTCAACTTGCCGTTGATGTTCACGCTGCCGCTCACCGAGGCGTCGGCCTTCAGGGTATAGCTCACGTTGAACTTCGGCGAAGCGGGCAGGGCCATCCAGATGAACTTGGCCTTGCCGTCGGCGAAGGTGAAGCTGGCGCCCTTGGTCTCGATCGACGTGGCGCTCATGCCCTGGGGCAGGTCCAGTTGCAGTTTGGCGAAACCGGAGAGCTCGCCCTTGTCCACGGATACGGTCACTTTCACTTCGGAGCCCGCGGCCATCATGGCCGGCGTTTCCTGGCTCACATGGATCTCGGCCGGCAACAAGGCACCGAACAGGAAGAGTCCCAGCAGATTGACGAGGGCGATGGTCTTGATCAGCATGGCGATGGATGCGCACGCTCGTGCGTGCCGGCCAAAACTATCCGCGGGCCACCGCGTGCCCGGCCGCGCCGATCAAGGCAATGTGAACAGTGCCGTGTTGACGGCCTCGGGATCGGGCCCTGCCGATCGCGCGATCAGAAGTTCGGCTTCAGCAGGTACTTCGTGTAGAAGCCTTCGATCGCGTCCACGGCTTCCTTGGCCGTATCCACCACGCTGAAGAGCTCCAGGTCGTTCACATGGATGTAGGCGTGCTTCTCGCCCATGGTGTGCTTCATCCAGTCGTAGAGCCCCTGCCAGTATTTGCTGCCGACGAGGATGATGGGGAAGCGCCCGATCTTCTGTGTCTGGATCAGGGTGAGCGCCTCGAACATCTCATCGAGCGTTCCGAAGCCGCCGGGCAGTACGATGAAGCCCTGGCTGTACTTGATGAACATGACCTTGCGCACGAAGAAGTAGTCGAAGTGCAGGCTCTTCTCCTTATCGATGTAAGGGTTGGGCTGTTGCTCGAAGGGCAGTTCGATGTTCAGGCCCACGCTGGTGCCATTGCCTCGCTGCGCCCCTTTGTTTGCGGCTTCCATGATCCCGGGCCCGCCGCCGGTGATCACGCCGTACCCACGACCGGTGAGCAGGAATGCGATCTCCTCGGCGAGCTTGTACTCGTGGGCATCGGGCTTGGTGCGTGCGCTGCCGAAGAGGCTCACGCAGGGGCGGATCCGTTGCAGGGCTTCGAAGCCCTCGACGAATTCGCTCATGATCTTGAAGATGGCCCAACTGTCGTTGGCCTTCACTTCGCTCCAGCCTTTGCGCTTGAACGCCCGCCGGATGCGGCGTTCGCTTTCCTGTTGTGCCCGTTGGTTGCTCGTCATGGGAGGAGGGTGTTGCGGTCGGTGCCGCCTTATCGTTTCGGTTCGGTGGCCTTGCCGTGGGAGGTTGCGCCGCGCAATTCCCGATCCAGGAAGCTGGCGGTGTGGCCACGGCCCATGAGGGCCACTTCCTCCGGCGTTCCGCGCGCCACGATGCGGCCGCCGCCTTCGCCGCCCTCGGGGCCGAGGTCGATCACATGATCGGCCACTTTCACCATGTCCATCATGTGCTCGATCACGAGCACGGTGTTGCCATGGTCCACCAGGCGGTCGAGCACGGCGATCAGTTGGCGCACGTCTTCGAAGTGCAGGCCGGTGGTCGGTTCATCCAGGATGTAGAGGGTGCGGCCCGTGTCGCGCTTGGTCAGTTCGGTGGCCAGCTTGATGCGTTGCGCTTCACCACCGCTCAAGGTGGTGCTGCTCTGGCCCAGGCGCACGTAGCCGAGCCCCACTTCGCTCAGCGTGCGCAGGGTGCGGGCCAGGGAGGGGATCTCTGCGAAGAGCACCAGCGCATCCTCCACGCTCATGTCCAGCACATCGGCGATGCTCTTTCCCTTGAAGCGCACCTCCAGCGTTTCGCGGTCGTACCGTTTGCCGCGACAGGTTTCGCAGGGTACGGCCACATCGGGCAGGAAGTTCATTTCGATCACGCGCACACCGGCGCCCTTGCACGTTTCGCAGCGGCCACCGGCGGTGTTGAAGCTGAAGCGCCCGGGTTTGTAGCCACGGATCTTCGCGCCCGGCAGTTGCACGTACAGCTGGCGTATGCCGTCGAACAGGCCGGTGTAGGTGGCGGGGTTGCTGCGTGGGGTGCGCCCGATCGGGCTCTGGTCCACCTCGATCACCTTGTCGATGTGCTCCAACCCTTCGATCTTCCTGTAGGCGAGCGGTTGCAGCGCGGTGCTGCGGAAGAAGTGCTTCTGGAGGATGGGGTAGAGGGTATCGCCGATCAGGGTGCTCTTGCCACTGCCGCTCACCCCGGTCACGCAGATGAACTTGCCCAGCGGCAGTTCCAGTTCCACGTTCTTCAGGTTGTTTCCGGAGGCCCCGCGCAGCACGATCCGCTGGCCGTTGCCCTTGCGCCGTTGCGGCGGAACGGGAATGCCCACTTCGCCACGGATGTAGCGTGCGGTGAGGGAGGCGCTCTTCAACAGGTCCGCAGGTCCGCCTTCGGCCACCACGCGGCCGCCGTGCTCGCCCGCGCCCGGTCCGAGGTCGATCACGTGGTCGGCGTTCAGCATCATTTCCTTGTCGTGCTCCACCACCAGCACGCTGTTGCCGCCATCGCGCAGGGCGCGCAGGCTGGCGATCAGGCGATGGTCGTCGCGTTGGTGCAACCCGATGCTGGGTTCGTCCAGGATGTACAGCACGCCGGTGAGCTGGCTGCCGATCTGCGTGGCCAGGCGTATACGCTGCGCCTCGCCTCCGCTCAGTGAGCGGGCGCTGCGGTCCAGGGTCAGGTACTCGAGCCCCACATCGAGCAGGAACTTCGAGCGGGCCGCGATCTCCTTCACCACATCGCGCGCGATCACCGCCTGCTTCTCGTTCAGCTTGGGCATCAACGTGGACATGTGCCGGTGGAACGCGTCCATGGGCATGCTCGCCAGGTCGTGGATGTTCGCCCCGGCCACGCGGAAGTGGAGTGCGGTCTTCTTCAGGCGCGCGCCATGGCACTCGGGGCAGGCGACCATGTGCGTGAAGCCCTCCGCCCACTTCTGCGCGGCCTTCGGGCCTTCCTCGGCCTGGTCCAGGATGTAGGGGATGATGCCGTCGAAGCGCACCATCTTGTCGCTCAGGCCGATGCTGCTGCTCACGCGCAACGGTTCGTCCATGCCGTTCAGGATCGCGCCGAGCACGGCCTCCTCCATGTCCTCCACCGGGGTGTCGAGCGTGTGCCCGAATTGCAGCAGCACGGCTTCCACCTGCTTGAACACCCAACTGCTCTTGTACGCGCCCAGCGGGGCGATGGCCCCGCGTTTCACGCTCCTGGTCCGATCGGGCACGATCTTCTCCAAGGCCACTTCGGTCACCTGCCCCAGGCCGCTGCACCGCGGGCACGCGCCGTAGGGGCTGTTGAAGCTGAACAGGTTCGGTTCGGGTTCCTCGTAGCTGATGCCGCTGGTGGGGCACATGAGGTGCCGGCTCAGATGGCGCGCGTGGTTGCCTTTGCCATCGGTCACCATGAGGTGCCCTTTGCCCTGCTTCATGGCCGTACCGCAACTCTCGGCCAGCCGCTTGCGTCCCGCCGCGTCCGTGCCCACCTGCTTGAACCGGTCGATCACCAGTTCGATGTCGTGCACTTTATAGCGGTCCAGCTTCGGTCGGGAGGTGAGGTCCGTGATCTGGCCGTCCACGCGCACGCGCAGGAAGCCCTGTCGCTGCAATTGTTCGAACAGTTCGCGGTAGTGGCCCTTGCGCCCGCGCACCAACGGTGCCAGTACGATCAGTTCCTTGCCTTCGTATTCCTTCAGCAACAGGTCCACGATGCGGCCGTCCGTGTACCGCACCATCGGCTCGCCGGTCACGTAGCTGAAGGCTTCCGATGCGCGCGCGTAGAGGAGGCGAAGCAGGTCGTAGATCTCGGTTACCGTGCCCACGGTGCTGCGCGGGTTGCGGCTGATGGTCTTCTGTTCGATGGCGATCACGGGGCTCAGCCCGGTGATCAGGTCCACATCGGGGCGTTCGATGCCGCCCAGGAACTGCCGTGCGTAGGCGTTGAACGTTTCGATGTAGCGGCGCTGGCCCTCGGCGTGGATCGTGTCGAAGGCCAGGGAGCTTTTCCCGCTTCCGCTCAGTCCGGTGATCACCACCAACCGGTCGCGCGGTATGCGCACATCGATGTTCTTCAGGTTGTGCACGCGTGCGCCCAGCACATCGATGTGCGTGGCGTCCACGGCGGTGGGTACGCCGTTGGTCGGGCGTTCGTCCTTCATTGGGGATCGGGAAAACCGTGCAAAGGAAAGCCCCGATCAGTCCTGTTCGGGCGAAGGATCATCGAATCCTTCACCGGGCAGCAGGATCTCGTAGGTCTTGCCGCCCTTGTTCGTCAGCAGGGCGTCGCGCAACCAGGGGTTCAGCAGCTTCAGGTTCTTGTAGTCGGTGCCTTGCCGTTGGGCGAAAGCGGTCATGTCGTCGATGGGACCGGTCACGGTCACGCTGCGTGTGGCGTACGGACGGTAAAGGTCCTTCTGCCGGATGTGGAACCCGTAGCGCTCGGGATCGCGGATGATCTCCTTCATGGCCACGAGGCGGGCCACATAGCGGCTCGTTTCTTCGGGCAGCAACAGGTCCCAGTAGTGTCCCACGTCCTGCCGGCCCACTTGTTTGTCGAGCCCGCCGAATCCGAGGTTGTAACTGGCCGCTGCCATGCTCCAGGAGCCATAGCGGTCGTGGGCTTCGGTCAGGTAGCGGCAGGCCGCCTCGGTGCTCTTCACCACGTGGTAGCGTTCATCCACCTCGCCGTTCACCTCCAGGCCGTATTGCGGTGCGGTCTCCTTCATGAACTGCCAGAACCCCGTGGCGCCCTTCGGGCTGACAGCGTTGGTCAGGCCGCTTTCGATCAGGGCGAGGTATTTCATGTCGTCGGGCACGCCCATCCGTGCGAGCACGGGTTCGATCACAGGGAACCATCGCGCGGCGCGCTTGTGCGCAAGTACGCTGTTGCTCTGCCAGTAGGTGTTCACCAGCAGTTCGCGGTCCAGGCGCTCTCGTACCTCCAATTTCTCCATGGGCACCTTTTCGCCGCAGAACTCCACATCGCCGGGAA
>CAZFAW010000058.1:0-10539 GCA_964517015.1 uncultured Chryseobacterium sp. | reverse complement strand
GCCCCGGCCCCGCCGCATGCGCGCCTGTTCCAGGAAGTGCCCGCCGACAGCAGCGGGATCCGGTTCGCCAACACGATCACCGAAAGCCCGGACCTGAACTACTTCACCTACGTGTACGCCTACAACGGCGGTGGCGTGGCCGTGGGCGATCTGGACAACGACGGCCTGCAGGACCTCTGGTTCACCGGCAATCAGGTGCCCGATCGCGTGTACCGCAATACCGGCGGCTTGAAGTTCGAGGACGTGACCGCGAAGGCGATCGGCGACAAGGCAGGCGAAGGCTGGCACACCGGCGTGGCCATGGCCGACGTGAACGGCGACGGCTGGCTGGATGTGTACGTATGCCGCAGCGGTCCCACGCAAGACCCCGCGCTCACGCGCAATCTCCTCTTCATCAACGACCACGACCTCACGTTCACCGAGCGGGCGCACGAATACGGCGTGGACGACAGCACCCACAGCACACAAGCGGCCTTCCTGGACCACGACAAGGACGGCGACCTGGACCTGTACGTGCTGAACACGCCGCCCGACCGGCTCCGCGGCCTGAGCAATTTCACCGCGATCGCCGCGGTACGGGCCCACCAGGCCCCCACCTGCCGGCTCTTCCGCAACGACGGCACGCACTTCACCGATGTGACATACGATGCCGGCACCGAGAACCTCATCTACGGATTGGGCCTGGGCGTGGCCGACATCGATCAGGACGGCTGGCCCGACCTCTACAACGCCTGCGACTTCGACTCGCCGGACCTGATGTACATGAACCAGCGCAACGGGCAATTCGCCGAACAACTCCAACAGCGCACCCACCACATCAGCAACTTCGGCATGGGCTGCGACATCGCGGACATGAACAACGACGGCCATCCCGACATCGTGGTGCTCGACATGACGGCCGACGATCACGAGCGCAACAAGACGAACATGGGCAGCATGAGCCCCGAACGGTTCTGGGCCAACGTGCGCGGTGGCTATTTCTTCCAGTACATGGTGAACACGCTTCAGCTGAACAACGGCGACGGCACCTTCTCGGAGATCGGCCAGATGGCCGGCATCGCCCGCACCGACTGGAGCTGGGCGCCCCTGCTGGCCGACCTGGACAACGACGGCTGGAAGGACCTGCTGGTGACCAACGGCTTCAAGCACGACGTGCGCAACAACGACTATGCGCAACGGGTGTACGATACGCTGCGCACCGGCGGCGGCTTCTTCAACACCCTCGATCTGGTTCCCAGCACGCGGTTGCGCAACTACCTCTTCCACAACAACGGCGACCTCACCTTCGCGGACAGCTCGCAAGCCTGGGGGTTCGAGCGCCCTGTGAACAGCAACGGCGCCGCCTATGCCGACCTGGACAACGACGGCGACCTGGACCTGGTGGTGAACAACCTGGACGAACCCGCCTCGCTCTATGCCAATACCACCAGCGCCCGCGGCGACCGCCATTGGCTGCGCCTGGAACCCCGCAACGGCACAGTGGCCGCCCTTGGCGCGAAGGCGATCGTGCATGCGAACGGCACGCTCCAATACCAGGAGCTCTATCCCGTGCGGGGCTACCAAAGCTGCGTGGAACCCGTGTTGCATTTCGGGTTGGGCACAGCGACACAGGCCGATTCGGTGGAAGTGGAATGGCCCAACGGCGCGTACACCTTGCTGCAAGACGTGAAAGCGGACCGGTCGATAACACTGGACCAGGGCGACGCGAGCGCGGTGCGGCCGTCGGCTTCCCGTCCCGACATGCTCTTCGAAGAGGTCGCCGTCCAACGCGGCCTGGATCGGATCCACCACGAGAACCCTTACGACGACTTCGCCCTCGAAGTGCTGCTGCCGCACAAGCAAAGCGAGAACGGCCCCCTGCTCGGTGTGGGCGATGCCAATGGCGATGGTTCGGACGATCTGTTCTGCGGCGGCGGGCACGGACAGAGCGCGATGCTCTGGCTGCAGCAGCCGAACGGCACCTTCAGCGAAGCACCCCACCAACCCTGGCAGGCGTATGCGCAACAGGAAACCCTCGGCAGCCTCTTCTTCGATGCCGATGGCGATGGCGACCAGGACCTCCTGACCGTGATCGGTGGAAGCGAGGACGACCTGCGCGACCCGATCTACACCCAGCGTCTCTATCTGAACGATGGAAAGGCTTCGTACACGGAAGCGAAGGATGCGCTACCACACTTGATGACCAGTGCCATGCGCGCAGCAGCGGCTGACATCGATGGCGATGGCGACCAGGACGTCTACCTCGGTGGGCGCATCACACCCGCGCACTATCCCTTCGCGCCGCGCAGCTACCTGCTGGAGAACGACGGCACCGGCCACTTCACCGATGCCACGCAGCAACGCGCACCGGAGGCCATGGGACCGGGACTGGTCACCGCGGCGGTCTTCGTCGATGTGGACGCGGACAAGGACCCCGACCTCGTGCTCGCGGGCGAATGGATGGCGCTGACCGTGCTGCGCAATGATGGCGGCCGCTTCACGAACGCCACGAAAGAGGCGGGGTTGGACAGCACGCACGGATGGTGGTACAGCCTGGCCACGGCCGATGTGAACGGCGACGGCCACACCGACCTGATCGGAGGCAACCTCGGATGGAACAGCAAGTTCAAGGCAACGCCCCAGAAACCGGTACACGTGTATTGGGCGGACTTCGATGGGAACGGCCGTCACGACATCGTCCTGGCGAAAGGGCCGCAGGACCATCTGCTCCCGGTGAGGGGCCGCCAATGCAGCAGCCAGCAATGCCCCATGATCGCGGACCGGTTCAAGACGTATGAAGAATTCGCGAAAGCCGATCTAGGCACCATCTACACGCCTGAGAAGCTCCGGAACGCACTGCACCTCAGTGCCACCTTCATGCGCTCGGCCGTGTTCCTGAACGATGGCCACGGGCACTTCACCGCGAAGGTGTTGCCCAATGCGGCGCAAGTGGCCCCGATCAATGGCATCGTGCCCCTGGACGTGAACGCCGACGGCAGAACGGACCTCGTGGTGGCCGGGAACAATTGGGGAGCGGAAGTGGAGACCGTGCGGTACGATGCCGGCACCGGTCTGGTCCTTTTGGGCGACGGCACCGGGGCGTTCACGGCCCTGCCACCGGGCAGCAACGGTTTCCGCGCGTGGAACAACGCGAAGGACCTGGCCCTTCTGCGCCCCGGGCCCGAGGCACGCCCGTTGATCGTGGTAGGCAACAACAACGACCGCCTGCAGGCCTTCGCGCTGCGCAACGAGCGCACGGTGCTCAGCGCGCTTTCGCCAAGGTGAAGGCGAACGTGGTGCCCTCGCCCTCGGCGCTCTTCGCGGTGATGGACTGGCCGTGCGCCTCCACGATGTGCTTCACGATGGCCAGGCCCAGGCCGGAGCCACCCTCCTTGCGCGCACGGCTCTTGTCCACACGGTAGAAACGCTCGAACAAACGCGGCAGGTGCTGCGCGGCGATCCCGATGCCGTTGTCGCTCACCTCCACCAGCACCTGCCCGCCTTCCAGGTCGATGGCCCGCACCACCACACGGCCGCCGGGCCGGCCATAGTGGATCGCGTTGTCGATCAGGTTGGTGAACACCTGTTCCAGACGGCCCGGATCGGCTTGCACCCGCAGGTCATCGGGCAGCTCGTTCACCAACTGGATGCCCTTGACGGAAGCCTGCCGCGCGGCATCGGTCATTTCATCGCGCACCAATGCGGCAAGGTCCAGCGGTCGCATGCGCAGCTCCAACACACCGCTCTCCAGCTTGGCGATCATGTCCAGGTCCTCCACGATCTTGATCAAGCGATCGGTGCTGCGCGCGGCGCGCTGTAGGAAATCCCGGTTCACCTTGGGATCCTCCAGGCCGCCATCGAGCAGGGTCTCCAGATAGCCCTGCATGTTGTGCAGGGGGGTTTTCAGCTCATGGGCCAGGTTGCCGATGAACTCCCGGCGGAAGGCCTCGCGCTGCTTCAGTTCCGTGATCTCGGTGCCCTTGGCGCGTACCCAATCCTCCATGGTGCTTTCCACCTGCCCGAGCACGTCGCGATCGGTGTCCACGGCGGGCGCGGAACCGGGACCGGTCTTCAGGTCGTGCACCATGCGGAAGAGCACCCGCAGGCGTGCCGTGATGAAGCGCTCCAACGCCACGCCCATGATCAGGTACACGGTGAGGAAGACCACCACCACATAGACCGGCGGCCACCACCAGCCGAAGCGCCCGGCCGATCCCACCACTTGCACCACACCGAGCGCACCCGCCACGATGCCCACGAAGGCGGCCGTGACCAGGGCCACCTGGCGCGGGGTTACGGGATCGATGGCTCGTTCGGCCGCCATGGGTCGGGATCGGACGATCGCGAAGGTACCGGCAGCGCCTCAGGGAACCACGATCAGGCCCGTCTCCACCGAATTGCTCACGTGCAGGGCACGATCCCATAACGTGACGGCGTACTTGATCGAATCGGCGTCGCCGTGGCTGAGGCTGAAAGGTTCGAGCGCAACGGCGATCTCACCTTCCAGGGTCTTGTTCTGCCCGGTGGGCGTAAGCACGGGCACCCGGTAGGGGATGTCCGGCTGGCCGCCGAGGTCCACGTTCACCCACTGCCCTGCCTGGCGTTCGAAATACTCCAGGTACAGGTTCGCATCGTAGGGCGGCAGGCTGTCCGCATCGGTCAGGCCGATGTCGCCGTCGCCGTCGGTGAACGTGAACACGAGCGAAGCGCTGTCCTCAGCGGGGTAGACGGTGAACGACTTGAACTCGATCCGCGGCTCGGGCGGGAACTCCTCCGGCTTCAAGCACGCGCTCGTTTGCAGGAGCAGCGCGATGCCCGCCGCTACTTTCGTCCCTGCGTACAGCCTTGGTTGCATCGTTCCAAAAGTAAGGCGCTCCCGTTGCGATCCACCGATCCCCTCCGTGGCTTCACCGACCGGCCCTTCGCCGTGGAAGGCGACGGAACCTTCAACGCGCTGGCCCTCGAGCTATTTCACCTGCACGCGGCACACAACCCGGTGTACCGGGGATTCCTGAACGGCCTCGGGATCCGCGCGGATCGGGTCGCAGCCGTGGAACACATCCCCTGCCTGCCCATCGGGCTGTTCCGCACCCACCGTGTGCTGCTCGATGGCCTGCAACCGGTGCTGTCCTTCACCAGCAGTGGCACCACCGGCGCCACGACCAGCACGCACGCGGTGCCGCTGCCCGCGCTCTACCAGCGTTCGTTCATGGGTTCGTTCACCGCCGCGTACGGGCCGCCCACGGAGTGGCGGATCATCGCACTGCTGCCCGCGTACCTGGAGCGCAGCGGTAGTTCCCTGGTGTACATGGCGGAACAGTTGATCCAGGCCAGCGGCGATCCGCTCAGCGGAACCTACCTCCACCAGTACGAACAGGTGGCCGGGGTGCTGCGGCGCTCGGAGGCCGAAGGTAAGCGCACCCTGCTGCTCGGCGTCACCTTCGCCCTGCTTGACCTGGCCGAACGGCACCCGCAGCCGCTGCGCACCACCACCGTCATGGAGACCGGCGGCATGAAGGGGCGCCGCCCGGAACTGGTGCGCGAGGAGCTGCACGCGATCCTGGAACGCGCGTTCGGCGTGCCGTGCGTGCACAGCGAGTACGGCATGACCGAACTGTTGAGCCAGGCCTGGTCGAAGGGCGAAGGACGATACCACTGCCCGCCGTGGATGCGCGTGCGGATCCGCGACGCACAGGATCCTTTCGCCCGCCTGGCATGCGGTCGCACCGGCGGCATCGATGTGATCGACCTGTGCAACATGGCCAGCTGCCCGTTCATCAGCACTCAGGACCTGGGCCGCCTGCACACCGATGGTTCGTTCGAGGTGCTCGGACGCTTCGACCACAGCGATGTGCGGGGGTGCAACCTGTTGGTGGAATGAACCGGGGCCTGCGCGCACGCAAGCACGGCCGGGCGGGCCCATGGGCACCGGGCCGATCGGCCTACACCACCTTCACCAGGAAGTAGTTGCGCTTGCCGCGCTGCAACAGGATGAACCGGCCGTTGATCAGGTCGGCACTGCCGATGGAACGGTCCTCCCCGGCCTTCGCCTTGTTCACGCTGATGGAATTCTCCTTCAGTGCGCGACGCGCCTCGCCCTTGGACGGCAGGAAACCGGTGCGCTCGCTCAACAGCTCCACGATCGGTACGCCCTGATCGATGGCGGTGCGCGCCACCTCGATCTGCGGCACGCCCTCGAACACGTCCAACCACTGTTGTTCGTTCAATGCGCCAAGGGCTTCGGTCGTGCCACCGCCGAACAGGATCTCGGCCGCCTGTTCCGCTGCCTTCACCTCCGGATCGCCATGCACACGCTTGGTCAGGTCGTTCGCCAGTTCGCGTTGCAAGCGCCGGGCACCGGGGTTCTTCGCGTGCTCCGCGGAGAGTTCCGCGATCTCCGCCGCGTTGCGCGTGGTGAAGATCCGCACGTAGCGCGCGGCATCCTCGTCGCTCGCGTTCAACCAGAACTGGTGGAACTTGTACGGCGAGGTCTTCGCCGGGTCCAACCACACGTTCCCGCCCTCGCTCTTCCCGAACTTGGTGCCGTCGGCCTTGGTGATCAGCGGATTGGTCACTGCCCAGGCTTCGCCACCGCCCATTCGCCGGATCAGTTCCGTGCCGGTGGTGATGTTGCCCCACTGGTCGCTCCCGCCCATCTGCACGGTCACGCCCATGTGCTTCCACAGCCAGTAGAAATCGTAGCCCTGCACCAGCTGGTAACTGAATTCGGTGAAGCTGATGCCGGTCTCCAGACGGTTCTTCACGCTGTCCTTCGCCATCATGTAGTTCACGCTGATGTGCTTTCCCACTTCACGGATGAAGCGCAGGAAGCCCATCTCCCTGAACCAATCGTAGTTGTTCACCAGCCGGGCGGCGTACGGTCCCGTGAAATCGAGGAAATGTTCGAGCTGGCGCTGCTGGCAGGCCACATTGTGCTGCAGGCGGTCGTCGTCCAGCAATTGCCGTTCGGTGTTCTTGCCGCTGGGATCGCCCACCATGCCCGTGGCGCCGCCGAGCAGGGCGATGGGGCGATGGCCGCACCGCTGGAAATGCACCAGCAGCATGATCGGCACCAGGTTGCCCACGTGCAGGCTGTCCGCGGTGGGATCGAAGCCCGCATAGCCCGTGCGCGTTCCACCGGCCAGGTGTTCCTTCACGCCCGGCATATGGTCGTGCAGCAGGCCGCGCCAGTGCAATTCTTCGATGAAGTCCATCGCCATGGGCGGCGAAGATATCCGGGGTGTTTCTTTGGGCCCGATGGACCTTGTGACCGGCGGCACCGGCCTGGTGGGTTCCCACGTGCTCTTCGAACTGCGCACGCGGGGCCGCACGGTGCGTGCCATCCACCGGGGCAAGGGCAGTGAGCGCGTGCGGCGGCTCTTCCGCTACTACCGCCCGGACGATGGCGAGGCCTTGTTCGCTGGCATCGAATGGATGCCGTGCGACCTGCTCGATGTGCAGGGGCTGGCCGATGCCATGACGGGTGTGGACCATGTGCACCACTGCGCCGCCCAGGTGAGCTTCGACCCGCGCGATACCCGAACGCTCTTCGCCGTGAACATCGGCGGTACCGGAAACGTGGTGAACACCGCACTGGCCGCGGGCGTGCACGTGCTGGTGCACGTGAGCAGCACCGGGGCCACCGGCACCGCCCCGGCGGGGCAAGCCGTGAACGAGGACATGCCCTTCGTGCGCGATCGCACCACTTCGGCCTACGGTGTCAGCAAGTACGAAGGCGAGCTGGAAGTACAACGCGGCGTGGCCGAAGGCTTGCGCGCCGTGATCGTGAACCCCTCCGTGGTCCTGGGCCCGGGCGATGTGTCGCGCAGCAGCCTCACGATCCTCCGACGCCTGCAACGGGGTTCGCTGTTCTACCCCTCGGGCAGCATGGGGTTCGTGGACGCGCGCGACGTGGCCTGGTGCATGGCCGAACTGGCACAACAGGGTGCCAACGGCGAACGCTATATCGTGAGCGGGCCCACGGCGAGCTACCGCGAACTCTTCACGGAAGTGTGCACTGCCTACGGCCGGCCGGCGCCGCGCTTTCCCGCTCCGGCATGGGCATTGGGGCTGGCCTGGCGGCTGGAACGGTTGCGCGGTGCGATGCTCGGAGGCCGGCCGCTGATCACGCGGAGCACGGTGCGAAACGGGCTGAGCCATCGCCGGTACGATGCTTCGAAGGTGGAGGCCGCCACCGGCATCCGTTTCCGCGGGTTGCGGGAGATGGTGCGCAATGCGTCCGCGTTCGAGCGGATGTGAAACCGTTCACTTCCCTCCGTCCTTCCGTCGCCCCAGGTCCACCAGGATCTCTTCGTAGACCGACTTCAGCTCCTCGGGCCGTGCGGCGTACCGATCGAAGGTGCGCGTGAACTCCTCCCGTGTGATGCCTTGCGCGGCGAAGAGCGAATCGTAGTACTGGAGCACGGGACCGTCCACGCGCTTCTCGGTCACCATCTCCTGGGTGATCCGTGCTTCGATCAGCTGGGCCTCCAGCAGCACCTCTTTGAACTTCGCGCGATCGAGCACGCCCCCGGGGGGAGCGGGTTCGCTGCGGCATGCCAGCAGCACCACGAAAGCGACCGCCCACCACGCCTTCATCGTTCGAAGATCAAGCGTTCGCCGCGCACGGCGTCATCGACCCTCCCGTCGGCGAAGACCGATCTCCCGTTCACCCAGGTGCGCAGTACCCGTGAGCGGAACCGTGTGCCCTCGAAGGGGCTCCATCCGCATTTGTAGAGCAGGTTCTCCTTCGTCACGACCCACGGCGCCTGCGGGTCCACGAGCACCAGGTCCGCGGCGTGGCCTTCGCGCACGAAGCCCCGGCGGTGCACCTTGAACAAGCGCGCCGGTGCGTGGCACATCTTCTCCACCACCTGCTCCACGGTGTATACGCCTTCGTGGACCAGCTCGAGCATGGCCACCAGGGCGTGCTGTACCAGCGGGCCTCCGCTGGGGCATTGCGCGTAGGGCCGCGACTTCTCCTCCAGCGTGTGCGGCGCATGGTCGGTGGCCACCACATCGATGCGTCCATCGATCACAGCCGCGCGGATGGCATCGCGATCGTTCCGGGTCTTCACGGCCGGGTTCCATTTGATCAACGCACCCTTGGTGGCGTGATCGGCCTCGGTGAACCAGAGGTGGTGCACGCAGGCCTCGGCGGTGATCCGTTTGCCTTCCAGAGGACCGGGGTCGAACAGGTCCAGTTCGCGGGCCGTGCTGATGTGGAGCACATGCAGCCGGGTTCCGTGCTCACGCGCCATCCCAACGGCCCACGACGAGGACCGATAACAGCCGTCGGCGCTGCGAATGCGTGGATGCTCGGCGATGGGGATCGCATCTCCCCACTTCGCCTTCGCGGCGGCCATGTTCGCGCGAATGGTGGGCTCGTGCTCCGCATGCACGGCCAGGATCATGTGCGCTTCGCGGAACAGTCGCTCAAGGGTGCGTGGATCGTCCACCAGCAGGTCGCCGGTGCTGCTGCCCAGGAAGGCCTTCAAGCCGCACACGGTGCGCGGATCGGTGCGCAGCACGTCGTCCATGTTGCCATTGGCCACACCCATGTAGAAACTGTGGTTGGCCACGGAAACCGCCGCCGCACGCGCGTATTTGTGCGCCAGCCGCTCCTGGGTGATCGCGGGCGGATCGGTATTGGGCATCTCCATGAACGACGTGATGCCCCCGGCCACCGCCGCCGCACTGCCATGGGCCAGGTCGTCCTTGTGGGTAAGCCCCGGTTCGCGGAAATGCACCTGGTCGTCGATGGCCCCCGGGAGCAGCAAGTGACCTGCGGCGTCGATCTCGTGGACCCCGTGCACGCTGCCGATCCCTTCGGGCGCCACGCGTTCGATGGTGCCGTTGCGCACCAGCACATCGGCGTCGAAGCTGCGGCCTTCGTTCACCACACGGGCATCGCGGACCAGCCAGCTGTCGTTCATCGGCCGAAGCGCATCTTCATCACGCCCAGGAAGGCCTCGCCGAAGATGCCCGAGCTCATCTTGCTGCGGCCCTTCTTGCGGTCGACGAAGGTGATCGGCACCTCCACGATGCGGAGGCCGGCGCGTTTCACCCGGTACTTCATCTCGATCTGGAAGGCGTACCCGATGAAGCGGATGGCGTCCAGGTCCACGGCACGCAAGGCCTCCGCACGGTAGCACACGAAACCGGCGGTGGTATCGCGCACACCGAGCCAGAGCACGGCACGCACGTACAGGGAGGCACAGAAGCTCAGCAGCACGCGGTCCCACGTCCAGTCGCGCACACTGCCTCCGCGCACGTACCGCGACCCCACGCTCATGCCCACGCCTTCCACCGAGCACGCTGCGTGCAGGCGAACGAGGTCCTTCGGATCGTGGCTGAAGTCGGCGTCCATTTCGAAGATGAACCGGTAGCCGCGTTGCAAGGCCCACTTGAATCCCGCGATGTAGGCGGTGCCGAGTCCCTGCTTGCCAGCGCGGCGCAGCAGGTGCAGGCGGTCGCCGTAGGTGTTCTTCTCTCCTTCCACGATGTCACCGGTGCCGTCGGGCGATCCATCGTCCACCACGAGCACATGGAATGCAGGCA
>CAZFAW010000057.1:7237-10668 GCA_964517015.1 uncultured Chryseobacterium sp. | reverse complement strand
ACCAATTTCGGTTACGGCGTCACCGCCTACAGCAAGGGCGAGTTGTTCCTTGCGCAGCTGCGTGCGGTGATCGGGGAACGCACGCTCGAGGCGGGCATGCTCGACTACTTCGCCTCGTGCGCGTTCAAGCATCCGGACCCCGTGGACTTCGAGCGCGTACTTGAAAAGCGCTCCGGGCTTGAACTGGATTGGTACTTCGATGAATGGATCAACACCACCCGCTCCCTGGACTACGCCGTGGACACGCTGGTGGATCGCGGCGATAGCGTGGAGATCCGCCTGACCCGCAGGGGCGGCATGATCATGCCCGTGGACCTGGAGGTGACCCGTACGGACGGCTCGAAGACGCTTTTCAACGTTCCGCTATCGCTCATGCTCGGCTCCAAGCACGAAGCTTCCGAGCGCGCTCCGTTCACCGTGCTTCCGCCCTGGCAATGGACCGATCCGTACTACATCCTCACCATACCGGGCCGTTTGCGCACGATCGCACGGGTGGCACTGGATCCACAGGAGCGCACGGCGGATAGGGATCGTACGAACAACGTGCGGATCAGATGATCCCGTCGATCAGATCGCGGATCGCATGACCGGTCACCGCCCAATTCAAGCGTTGGCGGTATTCCTTTCGCGCGCCGAAGGCAAGGCGTTCGTAGGCGGTTCGATCGCTCAGAAGCGCCTCGATGGCGTTCGCCCAAGTTTCGGCAGGCGCCTTGGGGGCGAACAACAGCCCGTTGCGTCCCTCGTGCACGGCCGTGGTGATGCCGCCGATGGCGTTCGCCAGGCAAGGCACTCCGAACGAAGAAGCTTCACTGAGCACGATCCCGAAGCACTCGGCTTCCGAAGGCAACAGCAGGAAATGGGAGGATCCAATGATCGCGGCGAGCTTGCGCTGACCAAGGACCGTGTGCTTCGAGATGAAGGGATGCACTTCGACGAACGCGGGCAGGGCGCCCTTCGGAGGCTCGCACCCGACCACCCGCAGGCGTACCTGTACGCCGCGCCGATGCAGTAGCGCAGCCGTTGCCAGGGCCTTGTCGCCGCCCTTCCGTTCCCAACTCACCCCGAGGAACAACAGTTCGCACACCGACTTGCGCCGTTGTTCCACCATGCGTTCCACTTCGTCTTCGGTGGGCTCCCACGAGAAGTTGCTGCCGAAGGGCACCACGCGCACCTTCTTGGGGTCCACGTCGTACTGCGTACGTGCGGTGTTGGCCGCCCATTCACTGGCGTAGATGGCCAGGTCGCAATTGCTCAATGCGGCCTGCTCCAGCTCGTGGCCCTCCCGTATGTAGCGTTTCGGGTATTTCCGGTACTCCGGGTACATCTCCAGGATGCCGGCGAAGGTGGCGTCGGTATAGAACACCTTGGGCCGCGTGGTGCGCAGCAGGGCCAGGGGAATGCTGCCGGGCGAGAAGATCGCATCGCACCGGCTGTCCACCAGATGTTCGCGGATCTCGGCCGCTAGTTTTTCGGCCATGGCCAGCGTACGGTCCACCGGATAGAGCGTTCCCGGCGAAGCCAGGTCCACGAGCTTGTGGATCGCCTTGTTGATCAACAGGCGCCTGCGCTGCAGATCGCCCAGGTACTCCACATCGAGCCCGGCGCCCTCCAACGCCTTGGCCAGGTAATGGACCGTGCCGGACCACGCGCGCACATCCTTCGGATCGAAGGTGGTGGCGTACATGACCCGCTGGGCGCGGGCCGAACGATCGCGACGGGTGGCCAAAGGGAGCGCGAAACTACGGCTGTACGGACCCCGGCCCAAGGGAGTGTCACGGTGTGCGGCCCCGGAAGCGCAGCACGTCGAGGTAGTACAGCACTTTCAGGCTGAGGCTGTTGGTTTGGGGGGCGGCCAGCGTGTTCTCCAGGTCGCGGAGGTAGTCGTGCGAGATCCTCGTGGAACCGGTCTGGATGATGTTCTTCCAGCCCAGGGTGAGCTGGCTGCCGGGCGCGAAGTTCCAGGTGAAGAGGAGGTCCACGTTGAAGGCGTCGAAGTCGATGTCGTGGATCGGATCGCCGTTCGCGTCGAGCCCTGTGTATTCGGTGGGGCGCAGGCGTCCATCCGCATCGAGGCGATGGAAGCTGAGGTACCCAGCGCGGCCCCAGTAATGGCGGGCGTGCGCGGTGATCCCCATCCGGTTGTTGAACAGGTAGCTCGCATCGATGCCGCTCTCGGTGGTCCATTGGTCGCGCCGGGCGAAGAGGATGTCGTCGTTGAAGAAGGTCGCCCAGCCCACGTCATGGTCCTTGAATTCCTGGTAGAAGGAAAGCACCAGCAGCAGGCGTTCCGAGGCGCGTATGCGGGGTTCCACGTTGATGTATGCGGTGCGTCGTTGCTCTTCGTCGAACCATCGCACACTGCCCTCCAGGTCCAGCGCGAGGCGCTTGCTGTAGTCCGAACTGAGGAAGGCGCCCACATCGACGTTGGCCGGGAACTCATAGAGCCGGCCGGGTGCGCGCGGCTCGAAGGGATCGTAGGTCGTGATCGGTTCGGCGCGGACGTGCGCGCCCATGCCGAAGAAGTTCCGGGTGACCAGGAACGTGTTCACTTCCACGGCGAGGTTGTGGAAATGGTCCGGCTCGATCACCCGCAGGTATTCGCCTTCGAGGCCCACGTTCCAACGTTGCCAGGGTCCCTTGGGCGCGTAGTTGGTGTAATTCACGAAGGGTTGCGCGCCTTGGATGTTGGTGAGGAAGAAGATCCCGAGGTCGTTCGGGTCGAAGTACCGGTCGGTCCGTAGCAGCGAGGTGCCGTAGTTCCAGTTCCCGCCCGTCTTCATCACGTCGAGCTTCGCCCGGTGGCCGGGACGCTGGTCTTCGGTCGCGTCGAACTTCCATGTGCCGGCCACCAGCCCGCCCACTTTCAAGGTTCGGGCCCGGTTGTTCGCGGTGAAGGCAAGTGCGGTGGCGTTCGCGTCGTACACCCGGCCATCGCGGAGCACATTGGTGTTGGTGATGCTCACCTCGGAGTTGTTGCGCAGCAGTTGGTCCACCACGAGCACGTTGTAATTGGTGAGCGGGTCCGTGAGCACTTCGCGTTCGTTCCCCAGGCTGTCGCGAACGGTGGCATGTGTGGGAGAGGTGATGGCGTTGAAGAACCCGACGCCGAGCCCTTTCCGTCCTCGGCCGCTGATCTTCGTTGCGTTGATCAGCCGGCTGGTGGCCGGGTCTTCCACCACGGTCTCTCCTGCGTCCAGGCTGTCGTACGCGGCTTCGCGCAGCAACGGTTCGCCGCCCACGCGTCGCGAATAGAACAGGCCGCCGCGTTGGAACAGCTCGGTGCCTTCGGTGAAGAACTGCCGGTTCTCGTTGTACTGCACCTCGAAGGGGGAAAGGTTCAGTACCACATTGTCGCTGACCACCTGCCCGAAATCGGGCACCAGGGTCATGTCGAGCGTGTACGCATCGCTCAGCCCGTATTTCACGTCCAT
>CAZFAW010000057.1:0-7137 GCA_964517015.1 uncultured Chryseobacterium sp. | reverse complement strand
GCACCAGGGTCATGTCGAGCGTGTACGCATCGCTCAGCCCGTATTTCACGTCCATTCCACCATTGAAGGACCGCGACCAGTCGCTCACGCCCTGCAGGTGGAAGGGGTAGTGCTCCACGTAGACCGAAGCATACGGATAGAGGAGGAGGCGTGCGGGCGGACGCACATCGGAGATCCCGTGGCATTCACCGCATTGTGCCAGGAAGCCCTCCACCAGGGGATCCAACGGCGACCAGAAGGACTTCTCGCGCGTACGTCCAACATGCCGCACGAAATTGATGCCCCAGGTCTGCACCGGTGTGTTGGGGAACCGGATGGCCGAGAAGGGGATCTTCACCTCCACGATCCAGCCGGTGGGCGTGAGGCCCACCGCGCTTTCCCACACGGCATCCCAGGCCACATCCTCCTCGTCCTCGGCCACGATCATGTCGGTCTGCACGTTCGCTGCGGAAACCAGGTATTCGAACCCGTTGCGACCGCTTCGGTAGGGGTCGATCACGATGTCGAACCAATCGCCTATGTCCACATCGTCGCGCTGCCAGAGACGGAACATGAGGCTGTCCACCCGGGGATCGAGCAGGTGCGCGCCGATGTACACGGCACCGTCGTCGAACAACACGCGCACCTCGGTGTCCTTGCTGGCGGGAACGTTCGGCCGTGGTTCGTACTGGATGAACCCGTTGGACACAGGAGCGGCGAGCCAGGGGCCTTCGTCCAGCACCCCATCGATCGAGATCGGAGCAACCGCCCGAAGGGCCGTGAGCTGCTTCCGTGCGGCGCTCTGGGCGCTGCAGGGTACGAACGCCAGCAGCACGAAAGGGAGGACGGACCAACGGCGCACCGTTCCAAATCTACCGGCGCACCGGTTCGTCACAACCCGGGCCGGTGATGGACGGTTCGGATCAGGATCGATCGGACAGGATGCGGATCAGCACCTCTTCGAATTCCCTCGGGCGTTCGCGGTTGGCGATGTGCCCGCATTCGGGGATCACGATCAACCGATCGGCCGGCAGCCGGTTGCGAGCGAGGATCCCCGTGCCAGTGGCCAACGGGATCAGGCCATCGTTCGCGCCCCAGAGCACATAGACCGGCATCGGCCAGGCATAGGTCTTGGTCGCATAGTCCGCCTCGCGTTCCAAGAGATCCATGAGCAGACCCGTTTGCGCATCGCGATACGGCAGGATGTAGCGGCGATTGTATTGCCGAAGTGCGAAACCCGGGAGTACGGGCGGACGATGGAACGCCACGGCGATCGCCCGTTTCTGGCCTTTCTTGTCGGTGGGGCTCAGCAGATCGACGATGTCGCTGGCTCCGCGTGATCGGGCCACGCTGTCGGCCATTGCGGAGGTGAAATCGCTTGCGGGGCCGTCGTAGATCACCAGCCGACGGACCCGTTCCGGATGCTGTTCGGCGAGGTTCGCCGCGATCGCGCCTCCGTAGCTGTTGCCCACCACGTCGATCGGCCCGTGCACGCCCAGGCTGTCGAGGATCAGGATCAAATGGGCCACCTGGGCATCCACACTGTTGCCGCTCCACTGCTGCGTGCTTCGCCCGTGACCGATCAGATCGGGCAGGATCAGGTCGAAGTGTTCGGCAAGGCGATCGGCATTGCCGCTCCATTGCGTCAAGGCCGATCCCGTGATCCCGTGGATCAGCATGAGCTTCGGCTTACCGGTCGACCTGGTCCAGGCGAAGTGCGGACCATCGGCCGCGAGGAACGTGTGCGCTTTCACACCTGTGCGTTCGAAGTGGCGCACCTCCCGGTTCTCGCGTTGTTTCACCAGGTCGCAGGATGCCAGGATGAGGAACGGGAGCAGGAACGCCAGCGGCGATCTCAGGACCATCGGCGGGGCATTGCGTGGCATCGGTCGCGATCGTGGGGGTCAGCGAGCGAGCACGTCGCGCAACGTGCGTTCGAAGGAGCGAGGGCGTTCCAGGTTCGCGACGTGCCCGGTACGCGGCACGATGTACAAATGGTCGGCAGGCAGCCGGTTGCGTCGCATCACGGCTTCGGCCACGCTGTTCGGGATCAGCCGGTCGCGTTCGCCCCAGATCAGGAACACCGGCATTCGCCAGTCGAAGCGTTTGGTTGCGAATCGCGCTTCGTTCGCCATGAGGTCCTTGATCAAGGTGATCTGCGCGGGGCGATAGGGTGCCACCTCGGCTTCGTGGATCTGTCGCAGGACCCATCGGGGGATCGGCGGCTTGCGGTACAGCGACAGCCGGATGCCGTACTTCATGTCGTCGATCGTCGGGGTGCGCATCACCGCGAGCATGCCGCTGGCTCCAACGGTACGCGCGCAACTGTCGGCCATGGCCGCAGTGTAGTCGCTCAGCAAGGCATCGTAGAGCACGAGCTTCTTCACGCGTTCCGGGTGTTGTTCGGCGAGGTAGGCCGCCACACCGCCGCCGTAGCTGTTGCCCACCACGATCACGGGTTCGGTGATGTGCAGGCTGTCGAGGATCAGGACCACATGCGCCACTTGGGCGTTCATGCTCTCTCCGGAACGCGCGGTGTCCCAAGTGGTGCTGTGGCCATGGCACAACAGGTCGGGCATGATCGCGTCGAACCGGTCGGAGAGCGCACCGGCCAGTCCGGTCCATTGGATCCTGCCCTGGCCCGTGTACCCGTGCAACAACAGGATCTTGGGCTTGCCGGTTCCACGGGCCCATGCGAAATGATCGCCCCGGGCATCGGTGAAGGTGTAAGCGGTGTAGCCGTCACGGATCAGCGCGCGCGTCTGTTTACGCGTCTGCATCTTCACCACGTTGCAGGAACACGACAACGCCACCGCAAGGACCATCAGAGGCCGGTTCCGGATGCGCATCGCCACAAAGCAACACCATCCGGGGCGCTTATGGACCGCGCCGTCGCTCACTTCCGCGCGACCAGCCAGGCTTCGCGCCCGGCCCGCGGCGCGATCGAGTTGTAGCACGGTGCCAGGGCCACGTGTGCGAAGCGGCGTTCGAGCAACACCTGGTACGTGGGGCGATCGCCTCCGAACGGTGGGGCGTTGGGATCCGGACCGGGTTGTGGATCATCGAACAGCACCCCAACGAGCTTGCCACCCTGGACCAGGAGTTCGTGCATCTTGCTCACGTACCGCTCTCGCAACGAAGGGTCCAGCGCACAGAAGAAGGTCTGTTCGATGATGAGGTCGTAGGTGCCTTCGTGATCGAAGAAGTCGCCGATCAGCAAATGGTCCTGCGGGAAATCGGGGCGGCGCTTCAACAGGTCGGCGAACGGAGCCCCGGTAAGGTCCATGAGCCACACGTGCCGGAACCCGCGCGTGTGCAGGAGCTCGCCTTCCCACGCCCTACCGCATCCGGGGATCAGGATGCGCAGCCCGCGATCGGAGAGCTGGTCGATATAGGTGGCCAGCGGCGTGGTCGGTGCTCCCACGTCCCATCCATCGGTGCCGTTCGCATAGCGATGCTGCCAGTACTCGCGATCCAATTGCATGGTCCGAAGGTCGGTGATCCGGACCCTGTCCGGACCCGGGGCTGCATGGTGCCCGAGGAGGGGGCGCTGCCGGTCCGAAGCATGGGGCCCGCGTGCGGGATCGAGGTCGGTCGTCGCTGATCCCGGTCAGTGCGTTGCAGGGCCCAGCAGCAACAACCGTTCACGTGCGGGTGGGGCCGCCCATTCGATGCCGAAGCGCCGCGCATAGTCTTCCAAGGGTTCCATGTGCATGGCCGCGCGGTATTCGTTCACGCGCGCGGGATCCTCGAGCGGTTGCACGAAGGGGCGTCCATCCTTCCAGCCGATCTGCGAACCGAACCGCTGCGGCCGATGATGGTTCACCGCCACGCGATCCTCGAGCATGGCCAGTTCGGAGCGCAGTGCACGGCCGTCCTGCGCGGCTTCGCGCATGTCTTCGAGGTACCTGGCCTGGATCTCCGGGCGGGCATCCGCGTGTTGGATCACCAGAAAGAGCGCCTGGTTCGCCTTCTTGCCGAGCACATCGGGGCCCAGCCAGCCTGCACTGTCCAGGATCGCAGACACCCGCACCAGGTTCAGCGAATCCTGCCGGGCCATGTGTGCTACGACGCTGTCGCGCTCCGGACCGTGCATATAGTTGCCCACGGCTTGTCGGTCCGCCTGGTCCAAGGTGTGTATGTGTTCCAATTCCACGCGCAGCTGCTCGATGGGATCCTGCGCAGCGGCATGCGCGGCCGAAAGGAGCGTGATCGCCAGGGGAAGGAAGAGCCGCATGATGGGCCAAGGTATCCTGCCGGACGTGCCGGGCCTACGAGACGGCGCCCCGGTGGGAGAGCCCCGGAGCGCCTGTAGTCGTGTGTCCGTCGAACGGACGCACCTCTGCGAGGGGTACGGCCTCGCTGCTGATCCGTGTGCCAACGGCCGGAAGCCGGGGGCCACGAGGATGGACGGGTCGGCGGCCACGGCCATCCGCCCCATTGCGTTTCGCTTCAACGGCAAGTATCGTCCTCCTCGATCGACGGGCGGATGCGATCGTGCGACCCGGGCCTTCGGCCATGCGAGTGGCCGGATTTGCTTGTGATGCGACATGGTGCGGCGATCAAGCGCCGATCCGGCCCCACCGCACATGCCACACCGGGTCATTGCATGGAGCGCACCGGATGCACCGTTCCCATGTCGGTCCGCAATCGGCACAGGCATAGGGACGGGAGCGGCACCGTTACGATCACCGCGCCGTTCTTGAACGATACCGGCAAGAGGCGGCCATCGGCCCCTGTGCAAATTGCAGCACGGATCCGGGCACCGGCGATGGAGCAGATGGCGTGATCCGGCGTTCGCACCACCACGGCCGTCGCTCCATCTTCGTGCAGCGCGATCCCGGTGCCCTCGAGGTGAAGGCAGTCGCCATCGGGGGCATCGGAACCGGCCGTGCCGAGCAGGATCTCGCCGATGGCTATTTCCGTGGTGGCGGCACCGGCTTCGGGTGGTCGCGGCTGGGCGGTGAGGCGGAAATACCGCGCCACAACGGGTGTCGGGAACACCAGCACATCCGGACCGTAGTCGGTGATCCCCGCTTGCTCGGTGAGCCAGTACCAGCCCACATCGCTCCAGGGGCCGGTACCGGTCGGTCCGTATTCGATCCGGAGGGAACCGGTGCCGAAGCCGGCGGATTCCTCGTTGAAGAACGCCATGCGGTCCCACGCGGTTTCGAGGCCCATGTCCAGCACCAGATGCACGGCATGGGTGGCGGTGTCCACACTGCCCCAGAATTCGTCCACGATCAGCACGCTGTGCGTCACGCCGCAGGGATCGCCACCGTTGTATGCGTTCCACGGTGTGCTGCCGGAGATGAAGTCGACCGAAAGACCACTGTGGTCGTGCAACCGGCCGAGCCCGCTGAAGGGCGGGATCTCCGTGAAGTCCGATGAAGTAGCATCGACAGGCGAGTACACGACGCTCTGCCCGGCCGCAGCGCACGCCGCGAACAGCGAAAGCCCGATACTGCAGGATCGCATGGGGTGAAGGTAGGAGCGGGTGCGCGGCCGGAACAACGGGATGGGGGCGAGACGCGCGCTTCCGTAGCGATGTGAGGCGGGCCGGAGGCCCTAGGAATGCGTTCACTCGGGACGCACAAGCCAACCGCACTGGCCGACCCGAGCGAGAACGGGGGGGGGCGGCATGCCGGGCAGCGCAAGTCATGTTCTAACTTCAGCGCATGTATACCATGGGCATGGTACTGCGCCACCGGCGCCAACGGAAAGGGTTCACAGTGGCGGCCCTTTGCGCCTTGACCGGCATAATGGAGCGCCGATACAGGAAGATCGAGAAGGATGAAGTGGAGATCCTGTTCCAGGAGGTGTGTGATATCGCCTATCACTTGGATATGACCGCCGATGACTTCTCCCTTCCGGGTCTGGAGCGACCGATCAAGGAGCAACGGGCGAAGCACCGGCTGAACTGAACGGGATGGCCCGGATGCACGCGCAATTCTGGCGCAAGAGTTGGGCGTGTGCGGAGCTGCGTGTCCGCAGGCCAGCCTCTGGTGCCTCGGAGAACGATACCGGATCAATGGGCACGGGAGGACGGCGCGTAGCTCCTAGATGGCGCTCGTCTAACTGTAGCGCCAATGGTTAGAGATGACCCGCGCCAAGTGAGGGGCAACTGAATTTGGAAGACTCGCGCCAGAGTAGGGGTGAAGGTAGGAGCGGGTGCGCGGCCGGAACAACGGGATGGGGGCGAGACGCGCGCTTCCGTAGCGATGTGAGGCGGGCCGGAGGCCCTAGGAATGCGTTCACTCGGGACCCACAAGCCAACCGCACTGGCTGACCCGAGCGAGAACGGGGATGATCTACCCTGTATTCGATTTACGTCTTGCCTTCGAGTGCATCAAACCATGCGTTTTGTAAGTCCACCATTGCGGAACGTTGATCGCGCCAGGTTTCTGAGAGCAGTACGATCCGGTCCGCCTCTTTGAGCGGAAACCCGAGCGTGTCCATGAGCAGCTTCACCGTCTGCAAAGGATCGGCGCCTGCCTGTCTCAGCAGTAACAGCACCTTCTCCATATCGGCAGGAGTGTGGTAATGTTCGCGGATAAGCTCCTCAAATGCCATGTAAGTCCGGGATCAAGGTCCCCGCAGGATCATCCGCCCTTCGCGGAGATCCTGCGGGATTGACTTGTCACGCCACCACTTCCTCCTCCTTATGGCTGCTCACCAGCTTGTGCTGCAGTTCGGTGGGCACGGGCTGGTAGGCGTGGAATTTCTCGGTGTAGGTGCCGCGGCCCTGGGTAAGGCTGCGGAGCGTGGTGCTGTAGCGGTCGAGTTCGGCTAGCGGGGTGTGCACGGTGATCACCTGGTAGCGGCCGCTGGCCTCCACGCCCATCACGATGCTGCGGCGGTTCTGCAGGTCGGTCATCACGTCGCCCATCAGGTCGTCGGGCACGCGCACGGTCACCTCCTGGATCGGCTCCAGCAGCTGCGGGTCGGCGTGGGTGAACGCATCGCGAAAGGCTTGCAGCCCGGCTATCTTGAAGCTGATGTCGTTGCTGTCAACAGGGTGCATCTTGCCGTCGTGCACGATCACGCGGATGTCGCGCGCGGGTGAACCGGTGAGCGGGCCACGTTCCATCTTCTCCATCACACCTTTGAGGATCGACGGCATGAACTTGTTGTCGATCACACCGCCCACGATGCAGT
>CAZFAW010000056.1:0-10725 GCA_964517015.1 uncultured Chryseobacterium sp. | reverse complement strand
AGCTTCGTCACCACGATATCGGCGCCGCCGTTCGCGGAACCATCGAAGGCATCGCTGCTCACGGGATAGTCGTTCGAGTCTGAACTGCCGTACACGCAGAGCTGGCTGGCGTTGGTCACCACCAGGCTGTGCGGATAGTCGCCGCCCGCCCCGCCCAGATAGGTGGCGGCGAGCAGGTCGGTGCCGTCCGGGGTCAGCTTGCTCACGGCGATGTCCACGCCGAAACCGCCGCCGTAGGTGGCATCGAACGCGCCGGTGGTGGTGGGGTAGCCCTGGCCGAAGCAGATGCAACCGGTATAGATGTTCCCCTGCTGATCATAGGTGGCGGTATGGCCGTAGTTCTGCGTGGTGCCGACATCGCCGGTGCCGCTCAAGGTGCTGGCCACGAGCACCGGATCGATCACGATCGGGCGCGAACGGTCCACGCCCTGAGCGAGTTGGAACCCCACTCCATCGCGACGGATCACGAACGCGCACGGTACGTTCTCCTTCGCGCCATCGGCGTACCATGCCACGGGCGCCAGTTCCACCAGATCACCCACGGATGTAGCCAGCACGAGGCGCCCGTCGTTCTCCAGCGAAAGACCGTTGAGCCCTTCGTAGCGCAGGCGCACAGCGTCCGGATCGGCGTTGGCGGACAGCCGCACATCGTACTTGAAGTTGTTCCCGCCCGCATGCAGGCGCAGGTCGATCCCCGGCCACGCGTTGCGGTAGATCACTTCATCGAACGCACGCACATCACCGGCCCATTTCGTGGGATCGTTCCCGATGAAGTAGTTGTAGCCGGTGGTTCCGGGCGAGAGCGCCTCGATCGCCGTGGGCGCCGCACCCTGCAGGTGCATGCGCCAGGCGTGCCGGTGCAGGGGCGTACCGTCGCGTTCGCTCCCGGGGGCGTGCAGCAGCTCGTGCACCTTTTCGCCGATGCCCGTCTCCCATTTGCTGAAGGTGATGCGATCGCGTTCCGCCCACAGTGCCAGTTCACCGAAGTTGGTGTGGTAGAGCACCTGCGTCGGCCACTGCCCCTTGTTCTCCAGGTAGCGCGCAGGCGTACGTGCGGGAGGTGCCACAGGATCCGTGGCCAGTGCCGCGGACGAGATCGCCGCGCAAGCGGCCGCCATCAGTACGATCCGTTCCATCGTTACAGGATTTTGTCCGCCCCCTTGCCCGGCGGGATCAATGCAGCACGCTCACGTGCCCGTACACCAGTTTCTCGTTGCCCTGGTCACAGTGCGCGTTGTACTTCAACCGGTACACGTACACGTCCTGCTTCACCAACGCGCCCGAATACGTGCCGTCCCACGGCTTGCTCAGATCGGTGGTGGCGTAGAGCTGCTCTCCCCAGCGATCGAAGATCAACAGCTCCGTCCGTTCCTCACCGAAACCGGTCACGGCGAACACATCGTTGATCCCGTCGCCGTCCGGGGTGAAGGCATTGGGCGCGAAGAGCGTGGCATCGCTGTCCAGCGGATGCACGATCACCGTATCGGTGTGCGGGCAGCCCAGGAAGTCGATCACGGTGAAGACGTAGGTGCCATCGCCGATCACGTGCTCGGTGCGGTCGGTGCCACCGGTGCTCCAGCTGTAGCTCTGGCCTTCCATGGGCACGCTGATGTCGAGGTGCTCCTCAGGACAGGCTTCGAGTTCGTAGCTCAATTCGGGGTCCGTGCCCTCCACCACGTGCACGGTGTCGGTGCCGTAGCAGAATTCGGTGAACACCTCCACGATGTAATCGCCGCCGCTGGCCACGGTGATGGTAGGCGTGGTGGCACCGGTGCTCCACAGGTAATCGGACACATCGGGGGTGGTGGCATCCAGGGTCACCGTGGTGCCGAAGCAGACCACGGCATCGGTCACCAGGGGCGTGGGCAGCTCATTGATCACGTCCACGGTGGTGGTCATGCTATCGTCCTGTCCGCAGCCCAGGTCGGTCACGGTCAGGGTCACTGTGTAGGTACCGGGGCCGGTGTACACGTGCGTCATATCGGTGGTGGTGAGCACCGTACCGTCGCCCATGTCCCAGCTGTAGCTCACGCTATCGCCGGTGCTCTCGTTGATGCCTTGCACGGTGAGCGTGGTGCAGTCGCCGATCTGGCCCAGGGTGAAGTCGGCCACCACGGGTTCCAACGGATCGATCGTCACCTGCGCGAAGGCCGTGTCGTTCGGCGAGCAGCCCAGCGAGTCGATCACCACCAGCGTGATGTCGTAGGTGCCCGGCGTGGTATAGGTGTGCGTTACGTTCTCGGTGGTGGCGGTGGTGCCATCGCCCATGTCCCATTGGAAGAGGAGGAAGCTGCCCGTGCTGGTGTTGGTGGTCTGCCCCAGCATCTGTGTGCAATCGAAGGCCTGGTCGATCGTGAAGGCTGCGGTGACGGGCTCTGCGGGATCCACCTGCACCTGCAGGGTCGTGGTATCGGCCAGGTTGCACGCGCCGGCATCGTTGGCAATGAGCGTGATCGTGTAGAGGCCGGGTGCGGCGTAGAGGTGGTCGATCACCTCGAAGCTGGTGTAGATGGTGCCATCGCCCATGTCCCAGATGAACGAAGGCGAAGGCCCGATGCTCAGGTTGGTGGTGCTCACCAGCAGCTGGCTGCAATCGGGCACCTGCGTGGCGGTGAAGGCCGCGTCGACGGTTACCGGTGGGTTGATGGTGATCTGTTGTGTCAATGAATCGGGTTGGCTGCACCCGGTGGGGTCGTACACCAGCAGTTCGATGTCGTACACGCCGGGCGCGGCGTAGGCGTGGGTCACGTTGGTGTCTGTGTAGAAGGTGCCATCGCCCATGTCCCATTCGAAGCCGAGCGGCGCGCCGGTGCTGGTGTTCGTTGTCACCACCTGGCTCAATGTGCAATCGGTGCTCTGCACCGCGGTGAAATCGGCCACGATGGGTGTGGCGGTGCCGATGGTCACGGGGAACTGAACCGTATCGGCGAGGTTGCAGGCCAGGGAATCGTAGGCGATCAACGTCACCGTGTAGCTGCCCGGCGTGGTGTAGAGGTGCGAGGGAGTGTAGGCCGTGTCCAGTACGCTGCCATCGCCGAAGTCCCAGATCCAGTTCGTACCGGTGCTGGTGTTGAGGAAATCGATGAGGATCGGCGCGCAGCCGCTGTTCACCGTGCTGGCGCCGGCGGCGTTCACCCCGGCCACCTGGAAGTCTATCTTGAACACGCCGATGTCCCAACCCGCGGGTTGCACGTTACTGTACGCCCACGGCGTGGTGGGGAACACACCGGCGGTGCACACGGCCTGGTACACGATGCCGTTGCTGTCGAAGCGGCTCGTTCCGCCGTCCACATGGCCCGCGCCGTCGTAGTAAGTGCCATAGAGGATCCCGCTCATGTCCACATCGTACGCGGCCAGGTAGAACCCGCCGGTGGTGTACAGGGCGCCGGCCGTGGTGGCGAAACCGCCGCCGTAGGTGCTGTAGCCGCTGATGTAGATGTGCTCGCACACGTCGACCAGGAAGGCCACCGGCACGCAACTGGTGCCGAAGCCGCCGGCCGTGCCCACCACGCTCTTGAAGATGTTGGTTGCGAGGTCCGGCGTGAATTCCGCGATGAAGATGTCGGTACCCGGCTGGCCGTACGTGCCCGGCGGGCTGATGGTGATCGTGCCCAGGGTGCTCTGCCCGTAGATGTACACGTCGCCGTCCACGTCGAGCTGGATGAAGAACGCATCGACCTCCTGGCTGCTGCCGAACAGGGTGCTGTGCGCGAGGGTGCTGCCGTTGCCGGTCAGGTGTGCGATGAAGCCGTCCTCGGTGCCGGTGAAGGCGGTCTGGTACGCGCCCGGCGTAGTGGGGAAGGCGGCGTTGTCGGTGGCACCGCACACGTACACATCACCCGCCGCATCCAGCTTCAGGCCGAAGCACATGTCGCCACCGGGGGTGCTGAGGTAGGTGCTCCAATCCAATGCGCTCAGATCGTTGTTCAGGCGGAAGACCACGCCTTCCTGTCCGCCCACGCCCACGGTCTGGTACGCGCCCGCCGTGGTGGGGAAGTTGGCGGCATCGGTGCAACTGCTCACGTACACGCGGCCCAGCGCATCGCAGAGCACTTCGCCGCGGTAGCTGTCGCCGTAGTTCCAGGTCAGGTTGTTCCGGCCATCGGTGTTGCTGGTACCGATGTAGGTGGAACCCACGAGCGCGGTCCCGTTCGTGTTCAGTTTGGTGAGCACGATGTCCACACCCCCGTTGTTGCTCGGATCGTAGGCCCCGGCGCTCACGGGGTAGTCGGGCGAATCGCTGGAGCCGTACACCACCAGCTCCTCGGCCGGTGTCACGATCAGGCTGTGCGGGTAGTCTCCGCCGTTGCCCCCGAGGTAGGTGGCATAGAGCAGGGCGCTGCCGTCGGGGTTCAGCTTGCTCACGGCGATGTCCACGCCGAAGCCGCCCCCGAAGGTCAGGTCGAACGCACCCGGCGTGGCGGGGTAACCCTGCCCGAAGCAGATCGCCCCGGTGTAGATGTTGCCCAGGTCGTCGTAAGTGGCGGTATGGCCGTAGTTCTGCGTGGTGCCGATGTTGCCGGTACCGCTCAACGTACTGGCCATCAGCACCGGGTCGATCACCACGGGGCGCTGCGGATCCACCCCTTTTTCCAGGCGGAAGCCCACCACGCCATCGGTCACCGTGAACGCACAGCCCACCGGTTGCTTCGCGCCATCGGCGTACCATGCCACCGGCGCCATTTCCATCACATCGCCCACGCTGGTGCGCATCACCAGCCGGCCTTCGCGGTCCACCTTCACGCCGTTCAAGCCATCGTAGGCGAAGCGCACCTGCGCCACGTCGGCGGCATGGGCCAGTTCCACATCGTATTTGAAGCCGCCCTGTTCGCTGCTGTGCAGGCGCAGGTCCACACCGGGCCAGGGCTGCTCGTACCGGATCTCGCTGTAGAAGTGCACATCGCTGGCCCACTTCGCCGGGTCGTTGCCCACGAAGTAGTTCAGCCAGGCGGTGGAACGACCGCTGCGCGTGATCGCCGCGGCCGGATCGGCACCCACCAGGTCCATGCGCCAGGCATGCCCGTGCAGGATCAGGCCGGAGGCATCCAGGTTGCCGGAGTGCGATTGCTCGTGCACCACCTCACCGGCATCGTCCTGCAGCTTGCTCCAGGTGATCCGTTGCCGTTCGGCGAACAGGGCCACGGTGCCGAAATCGGCGCGGTAGAGCACCTGCCCGGGCAGTTGGCCCTTGTTCTCGATGAAGGCGGCGTTGGCCACGGGGGCACTGGCGCTCAGGTCCGGGCTGGGGGTCTGTGAAGATCCGGTCCACGCAGTGGTCAGGGCCAGGGCGGTGATCAGGGTGCGGTCCAGGGTCATTTCAAGTCGGGAGTTCAGGGTAGCGGATCAGCGAAAGGACGGTGGGGATCCGGCTTCCGTTGCTTGGGGCCCGAAGCTAGTTCCCCACATTTCCCGCCCCCTGCATTCGTGGACGTACCGGGAAGACCGGGGGTTGGGTCGGGACCCTACCGGAACTGCAGATCGTACAGCTTCTTGTAGGCCCCGCCCAGGGCCAGCAATTCCTGGTGGTCGCCCTGTTCGATGATCCGGCCCTTGTCGAGCACCAGGATCCGATCGGCGTACTGCACGGTGCTGAGGCGGTGGGCGATCACGATGCTGGTGCGGCCGCGCGTGATCTTCTCGGTGGCCTGCTGGATCAATTGCTCGCTGATGCTGTCCACGCTGCTGGTGGCTTCGTCGAGCACCAGGATCTTCGGCTGGTGCACGTAGGCACGGATGAAGGAGAGCAATTGGCGTTGTCCGGTGCTCAATACGCCACCGCGTTCGCCCACCTCGGTGTCGTAGCCCCTGGGCAGGGCCATGATGAAGTCGTGCGCGCCGACGGCCTTCGCCGCTTCGATCACCTGATCGCGCCCGATCGCCGGGTCGTTCAGGGTGATGTTGTTGTGCACCGAGTCGCTGAAGAGGAACACGTCCTGCAGCACCACGCTGATGCTGCGGCGCAGGTCGTGGAGGCCGTATTCGCGGATGTCAACGCCATCCACCAGCACCCGGCCCTTCTGGAACTCGTAGGCGCGGCTCAGCACGTTCACCACGGAGCTCTTGCCCGATCCGGTGGCGCCCACCAGCGCCACCATCTGCCCGCACGCCGCCTCGAAGTTGATGTCCTTCAGCACGAAATGAGGCTCCCCCTCGCCTTGGGAGAGGGGATCGGAAGGTGAGGGCTCGTACGCGAAGGAGACGTTCTCGAAGCGGATGTCGCCGCGCAGGTCGCTGGTGCCGCGCGTGCCCTGATCGGGGATCGTGGCTTCGGTGTCGAGCACTTTGAACACGCGTTCGCTGCCCACCATGCCCATTTGCAGGGTGTTGAAGCGATCGGCCAGCTGGCGGATGGGCCGGTAGAGCATGCCGATGAAGAAGATGTAGGCGAACAGGTCGCCGAAGGTGGCCACGCCGGCCAGCACGTCCCTGGCGCCCCACCACACCAGCAAGGCCATGCTCATGGCGCTCAGGATCTCCACCACGGGGAAGAACACCGAATAGGCGAACACGGAGCGGATGTGCGCACCACGGTGCTCGCGGTTGATCGCCTCGAACTTGCCGAATTCCTGTTCCTCACGACCGAAGGTCTGCACGATGCCCATGCCCTGGATGTGCTCCTGCACGAAGGCATTGAGCCGCGCCACCTGCGTACGCACGTCCTGGAAGCTCTTGCGGATGCTGTTCTTGAAGATGTTGGTGGCCCAGAACAGGATCGGCACCGGCAGCAGGCTCAGCAGCGCCAGCTTCCAGTTCACCACGAACATGACCACGATCACCACCACCAGTTTCAACAGGTCGCCCAGGATCTCCAGCAGCCCCTGGGAGAAGATGTCGTCGATCGTGCCGATGTCGCTGATCACGCGCGTAACGAGCGTACCGATGGGCGTGCGGTCGAAGTAGCGCATGCGGAAATGCACGATGCGACGGTAGAGCCGGTCGCGCAGATCGAGGGTGACGGCCTGGCCGAGCCATGCGGTGCAATAGCCCTGCGCGAACTGGATCCCGGCCTCCAGGAACAGCAGCACCGCCACGATCACGGCGAGCAGGACCAGGCCGTTGCGATCGCCGGCCAGGGCGTGCTTGTCGATCATGTCGCCCATGAGCAGCGGCCGCACCACGCCGATGCCGCTGAGCACGATGGTGAGGGCGAAGGCGGTCCAGAACACCGTGCGATAGGGGCGCACGTGGCCCATGACCCGCTTGAACAGCGACAGGTCGAAGGCTTTACCGGTGGCCGATCCTTCCGCGCTCATTCCTTCACGTAGGGGTATTGCACGCGCTCAAGGTAGAGCCCGTTGGCCGGTGCGCTCTTCCCGGCCGCGCTGCGGTGACCGGCGGCGAGCACCCGCGCCATGTGCTCCACGGGTTCCTTGCCGGTGCCCACCCGCAGGCCGGTGCCCACGATGGCGCGCACCATGTTGCGCAGGTAGCGATCCGCGGTGATGGTGAACACGCAACCGGCCGGGGTCCTGGTCCACTTCGCCAGGCGCACATGGCACACTGCGGTCTTGTTGTCGCTGCCGCTCTTCTGGAAGGCGGAGAAGTCCTGCTTCCCGATCAGGCACTTGCACGCCTTGTTCATCGCGATCACGTTCAGCGCCGGCGGGAAGTGGTACGACCGCATGAACAGGAAGGGGTCCTTCGCACGATGCACGTGGTAGGTGTAGGTGCGCGCGGTGGCATCGAAGCGGGCATGGGCATCGTCCTTCACCCGCAGCACCCGGCGAGCGCCGATGCTCTCGGGCAGGATCCCGTTCACGCTGCGTACGAAGCGTTCGTCCAGCGCCTCCTGTTCGGCATCGAAATGCAGGAAGAACTGCCGCGCATGCACGCCGGTATCCGTGCGGCCGCATCCCACCACGGTCACCTTGGGCCGGTGCAGCGCCACCCCTACTGCGCGTTCCACCTGGGCCTGCACGCTGGGATCGCGCGGCTGGTTCTGCCAACCCTTGAAGGCGGTGCCGTCGAAGGCGATCTCGAGGAAGTAGCGGGGCATACCGATCCACGTGTCCATGCGCGCATGCGGTCCTGAACACCGCTGCACATGAACGGCCGCGAAAGTAGAGGGGTGATCAGGTCGCAGGCTTGAACTGGAAGAACGATGCCGGTCCCAATTCGCACCTTGCCGGCGCCATGGCCAAACGCATCGGCCTCCTTTCGGACACCCACGGCTGGCTGGACCCGCGGCTGCACGACCATTTCGCCGGGTGCGACGAGATCTGGCACGCCGGCGACATCGGCGACCTGGCCGTAACGGACGAACTGGCCCGCTGGAAGCCGCTGCGGGCCGTACGGGGCAACATCGACGACGCCCGCGCACGGCGCACGCACCCCGAGCACCAGCGCTTCACCCTCGAGGGTGTTCCGGTCTGGATCACGCACATCGGTGGCCGGCCGCCGCGCTACGATCGCCGGGTGATCGCCGAACTGCGCAACACCCCCCCCGCCCTCTTCGTCTGCGGCCATTCGCACATTTGCCTGGTGACGTACGACGCGGCCCTGGGGTTCCTGCACATGAACCCGGGCGCAGCGGGCCGCCACGGCTTCCATGCGGTGCGCACGGCACTCCGCTTTTCGCTCGATGCGGGAAAAGTGAAGGACCTGGAGGTGATCGAACTGGGCCCGCGCGTGGAGCGATCAGCGCAACCGATCGACCGACCGCACTAGCGCCTCGTCCTGCCGGATGCCGCGGTCGGCAAGCAGCACGAGCACCAGCACGGCCAAAGGGAAGTAGGCCGCAGGCAGCAATGTGGCCTTCACCGAGGCTACCGTGCCCATGGCGCTCGACACGGCATTGTGCGTGAACACGAACCCCACGATCATGCCCAACGCGAAGAGGAACGCCAGGCGCGCGATCCGGCGCTGGCGGCCGCGGTGGTTGAACAAGGCGAGGGTGACCACCAGTTGCGCGATCAACAGGGCATTGAGCCAGTGGAGCGGAATGCTGGGCCCCGGTTCCAGGGTGCGGCCGTCCGCGCCGAACAGCCCGTTCAGCCGCAGGGTCACCACATCGCCGGAGCCCAGGCGGGTGTACGCGGCCAGGGGAAGCAGGTACATGGCGGCCGCCAGCAGTGCCGCCAGGGCCAGGAAGAGGGTCTGCTTGCGTTGCCACATGCGCTGCGAAGGTGCACCGATTTGGACATTCACGGGATCGGAGTAACATTGTCCCGCATTCCTACCGGTCCCGCGCTTCTGCGGCACCGGACCCGAAGTCCCGATACGGTCTCACGCACGAAGCCTCCGCAGGCTTTCACCCGGTCCAACAGGGCCGCCCCCACACCCGACATTCCCGCGATCCGCGCATGTACACCGCCAGCGAGCTGAACGAGATGAAGCTCACCGACCTGAAGGAGGTCGCCAAGAAGCTCAACGTGAAGAAGGCCGAGACCCTGCGCAAGCAGGACCTCATCGCCAAGATCCTCGAACAACAAGGCCAGACCCGGATCACCGACGATGTGGCCGCCATGGCCACGGCCGATGAAGCCCCCGAACCGGTGGCCGATCCCGAACCTGCGGACGAGAGCGACGAAGACGAGGAGGACGAGGAAGGCGACGACGAGAACGGTGAAGCAGAGAACGGTGATGAGGAAGGGGCCGCCGCCGCACCGGCCGCCGCCGAGGCCGCCGCTCCACGCCCCGATGACCGAAGCGCTCGGGCACCCGAGCAAGGCGAACGCCGCGACGACCGCGACGACCGGCAACGCAGCTGGCGCGAACGCCGCGAGGAACGCTGGCGCGAACGCAACGAACGCCGTGATCAACAAGGCCAGGGCCAGCAGGGTACGCAGGAGCGGCCCCCCAACGACCGGCCGCCCCAGGAACGCCACCCCAACGACCGGCCCCCACACGACCGACCGCGCCGCGAAGAAGCGCCCACCTTCGATGCCTTCGTGGAAACCGATGGCGTGCTGGAGATCATGCCCGACAACTACGGGTTCCTCCGCAGCAGCGACTACAACTACCTGGCATCGCCCGACGATGTGTACGTGAGCCAGCAGCAGATCAAGCAGTACGGCCTGAAGCTCGGAGACACGGTGAAGGGCTATGTGCGCCCCCCCCGCGAGGGCGACAAGTTCTTCCCCCTGGTGAAGATCGAGAGCATCAACGGCCGTGACCCCGCCTGGGTGCGCGACCGGGTGCCCTTCAAGTACCTCACCCCGCTCTTCCCCGACGAGAAGTTCACCCTGGTGAAAGGAAAGGACCAGAACCTGAGCATGCGGGTCATGGACCTCTTTTCGCCGATCGGCAAGGGCCAGCGCGGCCTGATCGTGGCGCAACCGAAGACCGGCAAGACGATCCTGCTGAAGGACGTGGCCAACGCCATCGCCGCGCACCACCCGGAAGTGTACCTGATCGTGCTGCTGGTGGACGAACGCCCGGAGGAAGTGACCGACATGGCCCGCAGCGTACGCGCCGAAGTGGTGGCCAGCACCTTCGACGAACCCGCCGACCGCCACGTGAAAGTGGCGAGCATGGTGCTCGAGAAGGCGAAGTGCCTGACCGAATGCGGCCACGACGTGGTGATCCTGCTCGATTCGATCACCCGCCTGGCCCGCGCGCACAACACCACGCAACCGGCTTCGGGCAAGATCCTTTCCGGTGGCGTGGATGCCAATGCCCTGCACAAGCCCAAGCGCTTCTTCGGTGCCGCCCGGAAGATCGAGAACGGCGGCAGCCTCACGATCCTCGCCACGGCGCTGATCGACACCGGCAGCAAGATGGACG
>CAZFAW010000055.1:1452-10730 GCA_964517015.1 uncultured Chryseobacterium sp. | reverse complement strand
TGGATCTTGTGATCGAACGGCCGCGCGCAAAGAGCACATCATCGTACGCGGGGTTCTCCACGGAGGTCGCAAGGCCATAGCCGGCCAGACCCAGTGTGAAGCGGTGGTCGATGATCCACCCGCCGCGACCGCCCACAAGCAAGGCGTCCTGATCGAGCAAGCGGGTGTGGTCCACGGTGGGTGCGCCCCAACCGCCGTGGTGCACGTCGTGGTCGCCGCCCAACAAAGTGCGCATGGGCTGTGGATCCTGCGCGCGCAGGGTGGCGGGAAGGAGAAGACAGAGCGTGAAGAAGGGGAGTGCGTTCCTGGTGATCATGTGCGTTGGTGTTCCACACGTGGGACAAGCGGAACAGGCCATACCCCTATCGCCACCGGAAAAATGATCAGAAGCGCATCCCCAGCCCCAAACGATAGCCGAGCCAGCTCTGCACGCGTACATCGTCCTGCACATGTTCGGACAGCGGATCGTCCGGTGCAACGGTGCTGAGGTAACGGCCTTCGGCGTCGCGCCAGTCGCTCACCAGGTAGTGGAGGGCCGGCCCCGCGGTGACCACCACATGCCGCCCCATGGTGAAGCCGCCCAGCACCTCCAGATGGGCCAGGATGTTCACTGCATCGATCCAAGCGGCACGTTCGTTCACGTGCTCCGCCGCGAGTTCGATGTTCAGGCTGCCATGACCGCCCAGGCGCGCTTCGGTACCGAACCCGTAGCCGAAGCCCCATGTGCCGTCCGGCCCTGCGGGTGAACCGCTGAGCAGATTGTAGAACCAGCGCGTGCCCGTGCGGAAGGTGAGCGTGACGGGGAAGACATCGGTGGTGCTCAGGTCGGCCCTGTGGTACCCGCGCCATGCGAAGCTGAGGATGCCCACACTCGCGCCCGAGATCGTATCGCTGAAATTGAGGATTCCCACCTGCCCTCCTACCACCACCCTGCCGAAATTCAACACCCCTACCTGGCCGCCCCGCACGGTGTCCACGGCCAGGTTCATGCCCGCAGCGACCTGCCCCCCGCTTACCTCACGGGCCAGGTTCAACCCACCCGCCACCTGGCCACCGCCCACGGAACCGAGCACCACATTGATGCCACCGGCCACCTGTGCACCGATCACGTTGCGCCCGTAGTTCACGCCACCGGCCACTTGTGTCTTGTTCACGTCCTGCACCGTCACGTTGAACCCGCCTGCGACCTGCGCACCGTCCAGATCGCGCAAGGCTACGTTGCACGCACCGGCGAACTGGGTGCCGCGCATGCGCCCTTTCACCACGTTCACACCGCCGGCCACCTGCGCGCCGCTCAACGTGTCCCAGACGGTGTTGCCCATGCCGGCGATCTGAACGCCCTTCACCGAGCGCATGGCGTGGTTGATGCCGCCCGCCACCTGCACGCCGTTCATGTGCCGACCCACGAGATTGGCCATGCCCGCGATCTGCACGCCCTTCACATCCTCGCGCTCCAGGTTCACCCCGCCCCCGATCTCCAGGCCTTCCAGTCCGCGCGAATAACCCGCCAGCAGGTTGAAGGAGTACTTGTTCACCACGGCACCGCTAATGCGCTTGTTGGTGCCCACCCCCGGAAGCACCGAAGCCTGGAACCAACGCCGTTCGAGCGCGAGCAGGTTGTAGGCCTGGTCCATCTGGCCGACTGGGACCAGCAACCGCGCCACGCCCAGATCCTCCACGTTGCAACGCTCGAACGCGCATCGCACCTGCAAACGATCCAGGTGCTCAACCGGGTTCAACGCGATGCGGCCCGCATCGCCATCGCGCCCCACGTACACGATGGTGTCGCGGAAATCCTTCCTAGAAACGAGCAACGGCGTTCGATCGCGCCGGCCCGTGAGTTCCACGCTGAAACCTCCATGCGCATCGCTCACCGTGGCGCTCTTTCCACCCACTTCGAACACCGAAGCGAGCGCCAGTCCGTTCCCGGTGCTTCGGTCGACCACGCTTCCGTTCGCGCGGAACCGGTGCCTGCCTTCGGGTCGGTCCAACAGGATCAGGTGTTCGCCGCTCTCCTTCAACTGGATCCGCCGACCCATCAGGTCGCCCATCACGTCCTTCACGGTGCCGGTCCGGTCAAGGTCCACCAGGCTGTCGCCGTTCACCAGTGCCGCGTTGTAGCTCAGCTTGAAGCCCGCATCGTGCGCCACGAGCGTCATGGCATCCGCGAGCCTCACCTGCCGGGCGTGCACCTCCACCGTGCGCTCCAGGATGGGCCGTGGCGATTGGGCACCTGCCAGCACCGGAAGCAGGACGGCGATCGAGGCGGAACGGATGCGTTCAACACCCATCACCGACAAGGATGTAGCGCCGCGGATCGGGGCGTTCCACGCGCAGGCCGAACGTATCGGAGATCACGCGGAGCACGGTGTCGATGGGTTCGTTGTCGAAACTGGCGGTGAGTTCGCAACGCGACAGCGCATCGCTTCCCAGTTCCACCTTCACCTGGAACAACCGACCGAGCTGGTCGGCCACCTGGGCGAGCGATGCGCGATCGAACTGGATGATCCGTTCGCCCCAGATCTCCATGGGCGGCGCCGCGACCCGTTCCAGGAAATGACGCTGCCGGTCGTAGTGTGCATGCTGCCCGGCCTCCAGGACCACGGTATCGTTCGCGGTCGCGACACGGACACGCCCATGCCGCACGCGCACCAGGACGTGGTCCGACGTATCGTACGCGGTGACCTCGAAGCCGGTGCCCAACACGGTGACCTGCACATCGCCCGCATCCACGCGGAACGGTCGACGGACATCGCGCTGCACCTCGAAATAGGCCTCACCCGAAAGGGCCACACGCCGTTCACCATCCATGTGCACCTCCACGCGCGAACCGGGCGACACCACCACGGTAGTGCTATCGGGCAACCGCGCCGTGACGTGCCGCGCATTTGCCAGCACTTCCTGCGTAGCAGGCGAGAACAGCAGGCGCGCAGCGAATAACAACCCGGCGATCACCGCCGCCGCCGCCAGCCAGCGGAATGCCGCGCGACCGGGTCGGAAGGCGATCACACGCGAAGCAGGCGGCGACCCAAGGGTTCGTTGCACGGCGTTCCAGGCCGCGTCCACGTCGATCCGCGGCAACGGCGAACCTTCGGCACCCAGGTCCCACGCCGCTCGCATCGCATCCACCTCGCGGCGGTGCTCCGGTGCTTGCGCGGCCCATCGCTCCACGCGGGCGCGCTCGTCCCCGTCGGCCTCACCGGCCACGTACCGTGCCAGCAGGTCTCCGTCCATATGCGGGTTATCCTCCACGTTGCTCCTTATCCATGACACTCGTTGTCTCGCATACCCCTATCCCCGTATCGATGTCCATAGTGCCAAAGCCGCTACGATGAGGGGCAACAGATCGGCCAGTTCCTCCCGCAGGGTCTTCAACGCCTTGCCCATCTGGTTCTCCACGGTCTTGATCGAGATGCCGAGGCGCTCGGCGATCTCGTGGTACTTCAGCCCTTCGTTGCGGCTGAGCCGGAACACCTTGCGCCGTTCTTCGGGCAGCGCTTCGATCGCAGCCTGAACGCGGGCCGCACGCTCGGCATGCTCCGTTTCGGTACGATCGTCCTCCTGCGGCCTATCATGCATCTCTTCGTCCAACGGATGAAGGCGACCGGTCGCAGCCAGGGCGTTGAGGCAGCGGTTGCGCACCGCTGCGAACAGGTAGCTCTTGATCGAGGTGGCGACCTGCAGGCGCTCACGTTCCTGCCACAACCGCACGAACAGGTCCTGCACCAGGTCCTGCGCGCGATCGCCGTCCTTCACGTATTGCAGCGCGAAGGCGCACAGCGGCCGATAGTGCGTGCGGAACACCTGTTCGAAGGCGTCACGGTCGCCAGCTGCGATGCGGGAGAATTCCACGGGAGCGGGTCGCGGACAAAAGTAGACGGGGCGCTCAGTGGATCAGCTGCACATAGCCCGACATCCGCAGCGGAGCACCCACGGATCGATCGATAGCGACCACATAGAAATACACGCCGTCGGGTACGGGTTCGTTGTTCGTCGTGTTCCGCCCGTTCCACTTCACCACACCACCGCTGAGCCCGGCGAGCCGCTCGCCCCAGCGGTTGAAGATCGACAGGTCGACCTGGCCACCGCGACCATCGATCGCGAACACATCGTTGTCACCATCGCCGTTCGGGGTGATGACGTTCGGGAGGATGATGTCGCACGGTACGATGTTCACCGACACGCTGGCCGGGCTGCTACTGCACCCGCTGATCATGCTGACCACTTGGTAGGTGCCGCTGCCCGATGCGAGCGCCGGATCCCATGCGATCTGTTCCCCGGTGAAGGCGCCGATCGGTGTGGTCCATTGGTAGGATGCACCCGCGGGTCCCGCGGCCGTGAGCAGCAGGGGTCCTCCTTCGCAGAGGTCGATAGTCCCGGTGATCGAGGGTTCGGGCGGCAGTGGCAGTGCCGTGATCACCACGGGGATCAGCGGTCCATCGCAATCTCCTTCGCTCTGCGACACGAACACGGTATCGATCCCGGTGATCGGACCCATGCTGGATGTCGCTCCTGCGTCGAAGATCGTTCCATCACCGGAATACCAGGTGATCGTTCCCGAACCCACTGCAACGACCTCCACGATGTCGCCTTCGCAGCCGACCTGATCCGGGGCCGTCAGAGGTTCGGTGAAGGCGATCTCGGACACGAGTACGGGTGACGAGGTGGCCATGCATCCCACATCGTCGAACACGGTGAGGGTGTAGGATCCACCGGCCGTGGCCCAGAGACTGTCGTTCGATCCACCACCGGGCGACCAGGCATAGGTGGTCATGGATGACGGGCCTTGCAAGAGCACGCTGTCGCCCGTGCATATGCTGAAAGGGCCGGGATCCAGCAAGGTGGCATTCGCAGTGCCGCCAGCTATCGTTACGCTGGCGAGGTAGTTGATCCCGCAACTGGTCACCCAGCAGGAGTACGTGCCGGGTGTGTCGATCGACTGCGTGGACGATGACCCGCTCAGCGGGGCGTTCCAGCTGATCGTGGCGCCCGCGCTCACCACGGCCTGGATGATGATCGGCGGATCCCCCGGGCAGAGCGTGGCATCCGGAAAGGCAGCGACATAGGGAGAGCCGTATTCGTCGATCGTGACCGGTCCAACGGTAAGGGAGCAGCCATCGGGATCGATCGCCGTGAGGAAATACTCGCCTGTGGCGGATACGGTGATGGAATCGTTGCTGCCCGGGATCACTCCAAGAGGGCCGATCCATTGGTAGTCCAGGGCGCTGAAGGTGGTGGAGATGATCGCCGTGGCACCCGGGCAAATGATGCCATCCGGCGGATCGATCGCAAGTACCGGCGGGATCACGTCTTCCACGAACACAGCAGCGGCTGCAGGACAGGTCAGGCCCATGTATTCGCCGGTCACGAGCACCTCGTAGAGGCCCGGCTGATCGATCCATGCAGTATCGCCATCGGTGGAGATCGCGACGAACCCCGGACCGGTCCACAGGATGGAATCGCAACCCGTGCAGGTCACCGATAGCGGCACCACAACGCCGGGACAGATCGTGGGCGGGGCTTCGATGGAGACATCGGACCACGGCACGAACTCCACGAACACGCTATCGGAGACCACGAAGACCAGCGTATCGCTTCCGCATGGCGGGTCCATCACCTCGATGGTCATTTCAACCGGCACCCAACCCGGCTCCGTGACCAGCACGAACCACGTGAGCACATCGCCCATTGGTGCATAATAGCCCGAGCCGAGCGCGTCGGTCACGTGCACGGTCAGGCCGGGATCGGCGGGCGCCGGCACACCGTCGACGTACCACGTGATGCCCGTATAACCGCTGATCAACGTGTAAGGACATTGGACCATGGTATCCGGCACGTCGAGTTCGATCGCCGCCGCGGTGATGTTGGGCATAGGGGTCGCGTCCCCGATCACCACCTCGATGAAGTTCGATGTGATGCAGCCCGCAGGGGAGGTCAATACGATCATGTAGAGCGCGCTCGTATCCGCGTGAACGCTGTCGCCGGCCACGGTCTCTCCCAGGCTGTTCTGCCAGTAGCATTGATAGCCGGGTGGAAGACCGGCGTACCACAACCAGACCGGATCGACACAGAGAAGGTCTTCGGGCGAAAGGGCGTCGACATTCACTCCCAGGCCATCGGAGATCAGGGGCGTCAATTGCGGCTCGATCACCACGAACACCGAATCGGTCCAGGACCAACAGCCGTTCAGGGCCGCGACGGTGCACCAGTACCAACCATCAGCCATGGCAGGCACCGAATACCCGGTTGAACCATCGGACCAGGCGTAGGCCACATCCCATCCGGTATAGGCCGTGGAATCATCGGAAGGAATGCCGCACGGAGGACTACCATCCTCCCAATAGGAGAAGGCACGATCCTCGATCGAAGGATCGGCATGCAAGGCGAACAAAGGACCTGGGCCGCACATCCGCACGGAATCCACGCAATCGGGGAACGTGTATCCGGTGCTCAACACGCACGGTTCCAGTGCCGACCGGTCGCAGCCGGTCCCACCCTGCCGGTTCCACGCATCGTACGGGGATCGACCCTCCACATAGGCCCGAGCAACGAACCCATCGACCGAGCCGGAGCTGTTGAGCGCGGCGAAATATCCGTAGTTCGGGTCGCCACAATAGGCCAGACCATCGTTCATGCTCACCAACGGGCAACTGCCGCTCGTGCTCTGTGCGTCGCCCCACGCGTCGCCGTCGGAAGGAAGGGTCAAAAGCGCTTCATAGCCGCCCCCGAATACCAGCTGCCCGAACGACAGCGACGCGATGCCGCCCGCGTACTTGTGATGCTGTCCGCCGAATTGCTGGGCATCCGTCAAGTTCAATGTCGGGAAATCGTGACGCGCGATGAAAAGGTCCTCCTGGCCGGTGGCCATGAACAGTCCGGCGCCGCTGTAGAAGTTGCTGAGACCGGTGAACCGACAGTGGAAATCGCCGAAGACGGCCACGGTGCCTCCGCGCTGATCGAGCCCCGCCACACCCACCGGGTTCTGCGAACCGCCGACCGCGTGATCGATGTGCTCTCCGTTCGGATCGCAACGCAGAAGGTAATAGGCGTAGGCGTCCACGCCGTCGATCGCATCGGGCGCGCTGTCGAAGAACAAGGCCTGGCCCTGGATCTCACCGCAGACCAAAAGCTCGCCGGTATCGGTGAGCTGCATGTCGCGCACATGGTTGAACGTGGCGCCGCCGAAGCGTCGGAACCATTGCTCACCTCCGGCCGCGTCCAACTTCAGCAGGAAGGTCGCGTTCGAGATGGTGTTGTTGTGCGGTGCATCGAAGGTGATGGTATCGCTGAACTGTCCGCAGACATAGAGGTTGCTTGCGGCATCGCTCACGATGTCGATGGCGCGATCGGTGAAGGGCGCCGCACCTTGCTGCAACCAGAGCAAGGCACCCGAGGCGTCGTAGCTGGCAACGAAAACATCCACGCTGGACTGCAGCGTGAAGGGATCGATCATGCTCACGAGGGTGGAGCCGCTGAACGTGGCCGTACCGCGGAACTCGCCGGCAACGGTGAGGTTGCCGTTCGGCGAGAGCGCGACGCCATAGGGCCGGTCGCTGCCGACCGTCGCACCACCGGCCCGCACCCAATCCGCCGCACCGGTGGTCGCGTTCAATCGTGCGGTGAACACGTCCTGCGTTCCGGAAGCCGAAGTGAGCGTGGTGCCGAACAGATCCGCCGTGCCCATGAATTGGCCGGTCACCGCCACCGCCCCGCTACCGTCCACGGCCACCTTCAAGCCCCGGTCGATCCCCGCACCTCCCGCTCCCACCATCCAGATCAAGCCACCGGACGCGTCGAGCTTCGCCACGAAGGCATCGGTGGCGCCCGCAGATGAAATGGTCTGACCGTCGTAGGTGATCGCAAAGCTGAACTCCCCGATCACATAGATCGCACCGTCGGGATCCACCTTCACATCCGCCACTGCATCGGCCCCTGCGCCTCCGAAGTCGTTCGCCCAATACTGGGCCTCCACGCCGACCTCGGCCGACATGCACAGGAGGAGGAACGGAGCCCACCGCCGCATTTGGTCGAAGCTAAGCCGTGATCCCGGCTCTCTGCTCGTCCTTTGGTGTGAAGTTGTGCTACTCCTTCACCACGCGCACCGATCTCCATCCCTCCGACGTGCGCGCACGCACGGTGTAAAGGCCGGGCGGCAGTGCGCCGAGTTCAACGCTGCATCGTTCCAGCGGGGGAAAGCGACCAGTGACCACCACGTGACCGGTCGCGTCGAACACCTGCACGGCATGCATGAGCGGACCGCTCAGTTGGACCGTGCCCGTGGTGGGATCGGGTGCGGCGTGCACCTCCATCGTTCGCATCGGCTCGCTCAGCCCCAGCGTCGGGCACACGCTGGCGATCGACCAGGTGTTCGTTACCGGTGCGAACAGCGAAGTGAGGTCCTGTTCGATGAGGGTGATCGGCTGGCGCACGCCAGGAGGAAGCAGCACGATCGATCCGTTGCTCAGCGCCAGCGTATCGGGGATGCCGCCGCAGAGGGGATCATCGTCCGCGCCCATGCGACCGAACACGACCTGCACCTCGTCCGGGATGTGGTCGGCCAGCAACAACTGATCGCCGTTGGCGGCCCATTGCAGCCGCACATCGGCCATCAAGGCCTGATCGCTGGTATTGGCCACGGGCTGGATCACCGCATCGGTATCGGCACGCATTACCACGTTCTGCCCGTCGTTCCAGGCGGTCACGCGCACATCAGCACCCTTCACCTCGAGCGACAAGGCATAGTAGCCTTGCGAAGCCCCGGGATCCACCACCTCGACCCGTGTATGGCCCAGCACCGTGCCGTCCGCCGCGATCTTGATCAGGTCCGTCTCCGTCAGGAGACCCGAAGGGTTGTGATCGGCCAGCAACAGAGCAGCGCCCGAAGGCAGCACCTGAAGGTCCACCGGGATCCAATAGTCCTGCATGGCATACGACCAGAGCACGGTTCCAGAGGCATCCGTGCGCAACACGTGCATACCCCGATCCAGTGTGCCATCGCTGCCATCACCAGCGAGCCAAACACTGCCGTCGGGTGCTGTGCGCACCAGACGATGGAATTCCACTTCGCCGTGAATACTGTCGGTCCAACTCTCTTCCAGCACGCCGTTCAGGTCGGTCTTCAGCACGATCGCGCCGGGATCGGAGAACGCGTCCACCTCGCCAACGAGCAAGAGCGTGCTGTCGTTCAGCAGGTCCATGTACGTCAGCTTCGTGTTGTTGAGGTGGGCATAGCTGCGTGCGCTCATGACGGTGCCATCGCTCGCCATGCGCAGGTAGAA
>CAZFAW010000055.1:0-1352 GCA_964517015.1 uncultured Chryseobacterium sp. | reverse complement strand
AGCACGGGGAAGCGCGAGCTGATCTGATCGGGCGAGGTGATGCGCGAGAGGAAAGGGGCTTGCGCCCGCAAGCAACAGGGCGCGGCAGTGACGAGCAGCGCCGCCAAGAGCACGCGGTTCCGGAGGTTCTTATCCATCCCCATGATCCACCGTCGTTCCTTTCAAAGATAGACGGTGAAAGGGTCGCGGGTTGCCCAGGGCGAACCGGGTACCTCCTGCCCCGCCGATCCGTCATCCTTTCACCTTCGCGCGTGCCAGAACTTCCGGTTGGAAGCCACGAAAGGGGGTTGGACCTTCGTTTGACCGGAGCGCACCACCGCGCCCCGTACAGGCACGGATCGGACACCACCACGAACATGGACCTCAAGAATTTCACCCTCCGCAGCCAGCAAGCCATCGAAGGCGCACAGCGCATGAGCATGGAACGCGGGCAGCAAGCCTTGGAGAACGGGCACCTGCTCAGATCCATCTTCGAGGTGGACGCGGATGTGGCGCCCTTCCTGTTGAAGAAGTTGAACGCCAACCTGCCCATGCTTCAGCAGGCGCTCGAGCGGATCGTGAACGGCTACCCGAAGGTGCAGGGTGGGGAGCCGGTGCTGTCGCGTGCCGCTGCGCAATCCCTGCAACGTGCGATCAGCTCGTTGAAAGAATTCGGCGACGAGTTCGTGAGCATCGAGCATTTGTTGATCGGCATCCTGGACAGCGGCGACAACGTGAGCCAGTTGTTGAAGGACAACGGGATCACGCGCAAGGACCTGGTGGCGGCGATCAAGGACCTGCGCAAGGGCGCCAAGGTGACCAGCCAGGGCCAGGAGGAAACCTACAACGCGCTGAACAAGTACGCCAAGAACCTGAACCTGCTCGCCAAGGAGAACAAGCTGGATCCGGTGATCGGCCGCGACGAGGAGATCCGACGTGTGCTCCAGATCCTGAGCCGACGCACCAAGAACAACCCGATCCTGATCGGCGAGCCCGGCACCGGCAAGACGGCGATCGCCGAAGGCATCGCACAACGGATCGTGAGCGGCGATGTGCCCGAGGACCTCGCCCAAAAACAGGTCTTCAGCCTGGACATGGGCGCGCTCGTGGCCGGGGCCAAGTACAAGGGCGAATTCGAGGAACGCTTGAAGGCCGTGGTGAAGGAGGTGATCGGCGCCGAAGGCGACATCGTGCTCTTCATCGACGAGATCCACACCCTGGTGGGCGCCGGCGGTGGCGAAGGCGCCATGGACGCGGCGAACATCCTTAAACCCGCACTGGCGCGCGGGGAATTGCGTGCGATCGGCGCCACCACGTTGAACGAGTACCAGAAGTACTTCGAGAAGGACAAGGCGCTCGAACGCCGCTTCCAG
>CAZFAW010000054.1:6056-10767 GCA_964517015.1 uncultured Chryseobacterium sp. | reverse complement strand
CCGCCGTTCCCATGGCGCACGATGAATTCCTGAAACCGGGGACCACCCTCGCCACGCTGGCCTCGCTCAAACCCGCCTTCCGCAAGAACGGCAGTGTGACCGCGGGCAACAGCAGCGGACTTAACGATGGGGCCGTGGCGGTGCTGGTGGCCAGCGAAGAGGGCGCACGCACGCACGCGCTCAAGCCCCTGGCCCGCATCGTGAGCAGTGCAGTGGTGGGTGTTGAGCCGCGGATCATGGGGATCGGTCCTGTGAACGCAACCCGCATAGCGCTCCACCGGGCCGGGCTGGGCCTGGATCGCATGGACGTGATCGAGGTGAACGAGGCCTTTGCCGCGCAGGTGCTGGCTTGTACACGGACCCTGGGCCTTAGCGACGACGATCCGCGCATCAACCCCAATGGTGGCGCCATCGCGCTGGGGCACCCCCTGGGCATGACCGGAGCCCGCCTCCTGCAAACCGCATCGTTGGAACTGCACGAACGGGGTGGTCGGTACGCGCTGTGCACCATGTGCATCGGCGTGGGCCAGGGCTACGCCACCGTGATCGAGCGTTGCTGAGCGGCCCGGCGCTTGCATGGCCGGGTTCATGCAGCGTCCTCTACATTCACGCCCCGCTTACCCCCCAACCCCGACCCGCATGGATCGCCGTGCCTTCCGTTGTGCAACCCTCCTCGGCCTGTTGCTCGTTGCCAGCACCCTATCGGCCCAGGAGGCCAAGTTCAAGGTTGACGTGAACGCCGATGCGGCCACCGTGCCGGACGAGACCTTGGGGATCGTGAAGATGGTGAAGGGAGATGCCGGTACCGTGGTGGCCCTGAAGACCGCACTGGGCAAGAACGTGTTCGGTGGCGTGTCTCAGCGGGACATGAACTGGAGCCTTGCGACGTACGACGTGAACACGTTGAAACTGACCAAGACCGATGCTCCCAAGATCGTCTACGGGCTTACCCAGGTGAACCTGGAAACGATCGAGAACTTCAACGGAAAGCTGCGGCTGATCGCCACCCAGCCCGATCCGGAGACCGGGAAGCTCCATTTCATCCAACAGATCCTGGAGCCGCGCAGCCTCACCGGCAAAGGCGCCCAACTCTTCCACGAAATGCCGTTCGATGAACTGAACAAACCGGCCGACTATTACCAACCACACATGGCGGTGGGTTTCGGCAGCCTGGTGTCCCAGGACAGTTCCATGCTCATGCTCCAATTGACCCCTGACCTCACAACCCGTTCGGCGGGTTGCCCGATCCACGCCATGGTGTTCGACAAGACCATGAAGTTGAAATGGCAACGCAGTTTGAAAACGGCAGGGAACCTGGAGGCCATGCAGATCATCGCCGCGCGCCTGGACAAGAACGGCAACGCGTGGTACCTGATCAAGAACATCACCAAGCTGGAACCCGCGGACCCGAAGGAGATCGGCTACGAGATCGTACTGTACAAATTGGACAGCGCCGGCCAGCATGAGGCCCGGCTCGACCTTCCGGGCGGCGACTATGCCAGCGACGCACGCATCGAACTGCTGCCCGATGGCCGGGTGTTCTGTGCAGGGGTGTACGGAGACGATGAACTCGGCCGAGCCGATGCCGTGGGCCTCTTCACCACCACCCTCGATCCCGCCACGGCGAACGACCCCAAGGGCATGCAATGGGGCGCCTTCCATCAGAACGAGCTGAACAAGGTCGAGGACAAGAAGAAGGGCGAACTGCCCCAGAAGAGCGTGGTGATGGTGCGGTTGCTGTTGCGCAAGGACGGCGGGGCCGATGTGATCGCGGAGAACAACCCGCTGGAGTACTACACCTCAAGTTCCCTCAGTGGCAAGAGCTTCCAAAAGGCCAGCTGGCAGCACGGCAAGGTCCATGTAATGCGCTTCACCGCAAGCGGCGATGCGACCTTCTATACCATGATCGATCGAAACATGGTGCTGGAGGACGGCGTGCCCGGCCGTGTGATCGCCGCCGGTTACCAGGGCGGCCTGTTCCTCTTCATGAACGACAACGAGGCGTACGTGGAACGCCGGAAGGAAGGGCTGCCCCTGGAACGCGTGGCCACCGCCACCGATGCGATGATGTTCGAGTTCAAGAGCGACGGCACCTACAAGAGCAAGGTGGTGATGAAGGAGTTGTACCACCAGGTGTTCTTCGAACCCACGGACGTCTGGTACATCCATCCCGGGCTGCTGGCGATGCCGGGCGCCCAGGTGTTCGGCAAGAACAAGACCCAGCCGGTGTGCATCCTGTTCAGTTCAGGGGCACGGCGTTGAACAGGACCGTTCCGGTTTAACCTTTACAGCATGAACCCCACCGAGCAGATCAACCTCTTCATCGCCGAGCGGCCCGAATGGCAGCGGAAGCTGTTGGTGCGGCTCCGGCAATTGATCCACACCGCCGATGGCTCCATCGAAGAGAACTGGCGGTGGAACGCCCCCCATTTCGATCACGCGGGTCACCTCATGCTGGGAATGCCCGCCTTCAAGGAGCACGTGGCGGTCTGGTTCCACAAAGGGGCGTTGATCAAGGACCCCAAGAAGCTCTTCGAAAAACCCGAGGAAGAGAAAGGCATGCGGGCCTACCATCTGCGCGAAGGCGACACGATCAACGAGGCCGCGTTCGTGGATCTGGTGAAGAAGGCCGTGGCCCTGAACGTCAAGGGCACCAAGCTCACGGACGCCAAACCCGCCCGGAAGGCCCTGGAAGTCCCGCATGACCTGATGGCGGTGCTCAAGCACGACGAGCAGGCCATGTCCCATTGGAACAACGCCACCTACACGTGGAAGAAGGAATACGTGGAGTGGATCACCGATGCCCGCAAGGACGAAACGCGCAAGCGCCGGATCGCCGAAGCCTACCAGTTGATCCGCGAAGGCACCGGTTTGAGCGACAAGAACAAAGTGACGCTCTGACCTCCGGGCTTACCGGGGGGCGGGCATGGGGCGTGCGGCTTGCGTTCCAGCGCAACCCGCCTATATTTGAGCGAGCCCCCCAAAGGGACCGGTCATGGCCGATGAGCGTGAGGACGTCTACTCGAAAGCGGTAAGGGCAGGAAAGCGCACGTACTTCTTCGACGTGAAGAGCACACGAGGGCGCGATCTCTACCTCACCATCACAGAGAGCAAGAAGCACACGAACGAGGACGGTAGTGCCAGTTACGAGAAGCACAAGATCTTCCTGTACAAGGAGGATTTCGAGAAGTTCCTCGAGGGCTACAAGGACGCCATCGCAGAGATCGAACGGCTGAAGGCCACGGGTCAGTACATGCAGGATGCTCCACGCGAGCAACCACCCCCTTCCGGGGATGCCGGCCGCGATCGCTACACGGATGTGAACTTCGAGGACCTGGACGGCGCCAAGGACGCCTGAACGATCGCTACAATTTGAACGCGGCCCCCAGTGTCAGGTACGCGATCCCGTAACCCAGTTCGCCGTACGCCCCGATCTTGTCGGTGAAGTAGTACCGCCCGCCGAAGTACAACGACAGTCCAAGCCCGCTGGCCGAGGAATAGGAATAATGCGTCGTACCGGATGGATAATCGGTGCGGTCCTTGAAGCTCACCACGTTGTAGGACAACATCAAGCCGCCGTAGGTGTCCAATTCAGGCACCTGGTGCCACTCGTTCCAGTGGTACGCGCCGCGGAACCCCAGGATGGTGTATGTCCAACGGAAGTCGTAGTCGTAAACGCCGTTGCGCTCACGGGCGGCCAGGCTCTTGTACCCGAGGTAACCGCCAAGACCCAACACGCCGGGGCCCACATCGATGCTGGTGGCCTTCTCGTATGCGATGCCGATCCCGGGCGATTGGGAACTGTAGGTGCCATAGGCACCCCAATGGCCACCGATCCCCAGACCGGCGGTCAGCACGTTCGCACCGGGTTCGAAGGCCTGGCCGTGGGAAACGGAGGCGAACACGACGGCGCAAAGCGCAGCAAGGGATCGGGCTTGTTCACGCATGATGGTCGATTTGCGCGGCCAAGGTATCGCTACACGAACGAAACCGATGCTCAACGCAACACCTGCACCCAGCCCTTCTGTGTCTCGAGCTGCTTGCGCGCGATCAGCTCGCCACCGCAGCCGCGCGCTTCGTAGGCCAGGTCCATGAAGAAGTAGTACACGCCGTCCGGGGCCTCATCGCCACTGGAGCGACCGTTCCAACCCTTCACGTTCGTGGTGCTGGCCACTTCCTGTCCCCATCGGTTGAACACGCGAAGGCTGAAGTCGCTGACGAGATCGGCATCGATCCCACCGACCGTGAAGTAGTCGTTCTTCCCATCGCCGTTCGGACTGAACACGTTGGGAATGATCGGATCCTCGTCCGGGATGCCGCCTCCGATGATGATGCCCGACAGGTCGCTCTGGATGGGATCGTCCATGCCAAGAGCAAGTTGGGAGGTGGTCGTGATCGTGGTGAAGGAGAGCGAAGCCGGGGTGTTGGCGTTCTGGATCACCTTCACCTCGTTGCTGCCATCGATCACCATGTACAGGTTCCCATCGGGTCCTAGTTCGATCTCGCCCAAACTGGTGAAGAACGCGGAGCCGTCGGGTTGGAGGTACATCTGATCGATCACCGTGGGCGTAGGGCCGGTCAGATCGACCACGAAGAAGTTGTCCTCGCTGGAAGTGGAGTACCAACGCGATGTGTAGGCATAGTGCGCATCGGGCGAGAACTCACCGACGCTAAGAGCGGTAACAACAATGTGCCCCACAGCGCAAAGTTC
>CAZFAW010000054.1:0-6046 GCA_964517015.1 uncultured Chryseobacterium sp. | reverse complement strand
ACTCCATGCCGTACATGCCGTTGAAGCTGCCCGGAGGAAAGGGCATGTCAATGGAATTGAAGTTCGACATGGCGCCGGTCACGGGATCGAAGTCGGCGAAGAAGGTGGTCGGCGTCCAGGCGAAGGCCATGCCCACCTTGCCGTTGTGGTAGTCGAATTCACCGCGCCCGTCGTACCCGGACGGGGAAGGGAAGTTCTGGAGCAGTTCGGGGTCGGCGATCCCATCGGCATCGATCCGGAAGCGCACGGGGCCCTGGTTGCAATCGTACGCCAGCAGCCAGAGGTAGGGCTGGCATGGCACGCGCACGATCTCCAAGCCTTCGGAATAACTGGCCGCATCGATCAACGTGTTCAGCGTGCCGGGCACCACATCGCCGAGGCCACCGTTCAGCGTCATGTCGATGATGCTGTAGTAGAGCGGCGAGCAGACCTGATCGTTGTAGATCACATAGAACTTGTTCGCATCACCGGGAATGGGACAGATGTTGATCTCTGCCGAGGATGGATCGGCGTACATGCCCAGCGAACCGGCCATCGGCGTGTTCGTGGCATCGTAGGCGCCCACGGCCTGCACCCAGAAGAGCGTATTGCCATCGTTATCCTCCGCATGGGCACAGCCCTCGAACCCTCCCCCCTGTCCGGTATAGTTCAACGAGGGAGGTGTGGATGCGAAATCGAGCCAAACGTTGTTGTCGTAGGAACTGACGAACAGTTTCGTGATCTGGGCCTGGCTGCTCACCCCTACCAGTACGGCTACGGCCATTGCCAAGCTTCTTTCCTCGTTCATCCGCTTCATGGGTATTGCGTTGTCGTTGTATGCAAGACGCCCACCATCGCCAAAAGGTTCCCTGACGATGCGAGGATCGTGTTCACCGGTGCGGGGAGGCGCCTTGGCGGAAAGGTAACGCGGAACCCGCACACGCCAGAAATACCTGCACATCGCAGGTGCGCGCAGCGGCCGCTCCCTCGATTTTTCCACGGGACATCCCGCCCATCGTTCCACCTGCGCCCCGCATGGCTGTTGGGGTTGTCCGATCCATGCCCACCCACCCCGACACCCGCGTGTTCAAAAGTCCTGCGCACGGAAGGCAGCGTATGCGGCGGACAGCACGCTTCTTTGCACCCATCGAAGCGTTGACCCAACGCTTTTCCGACCCCCCCAAGAACACTCCTCATGGCCAAGATCATCGCCATTGTGAACCAGAAAGGCGGCGTGGGCAAGACCACCACCGCGATCAACCTGGCCGCCTGCCTGGGCGCCTTGGAGCGCAGGACCCTGTTGGTGGATGCCGACCCCCAGGCCAACGCCACCAGCGGTGTGGGCGTGGATCCCCGCAACGTGAAGGCCAGCATCTACGAATGCATCGTGAACGGTGTGCCGGCGAGCGAGATCATCGTGCATACCGACAACCCGAACCTGGACCTGCTGCCCGGCCATATCGACCTGGTGGGTGCGGAGATCGAAATGATCGACATGCCGGAACGCGAGCACCAGGTGAAACGGATCCTCGACCAGGTGAAGCACCTTTACGACCTGATCATCGTCGATTGCTCGCCCTCGCTCGGCCTGGTGACGGTGAACGCACTTACCGCTGCGGACAGCGTGATCGTACCGGTGCAATGCGAGTACTTCGCCTTGGAGGGCCTGGGCAAGTTGCTGAACACGATCAAGATCGTGCAGCAACGCCTGAACCCGGAACTGGTGATCGAAGGCATGCTGCTCACCATGTACGACAGCCGCCTGCGCCTGGCCAACCAAGTGGTGGACGAAGTGAAAACGCACTTCCAGGAACTGGTGTTCGACACGGTGATCCACCGCAACGTGGCCTTGGGCGAAGCACCCAGCCACGGGCAGACGATCATCATGCACGATGCGAGCAGCAAGGGCGCCGTGAACTACCTGAACCTGGCCCGGGAGATCCTGCAGAAGAACAGCCTTACGCGCATACCCGAGAACGAGCGCACCATTCCCGTCGAACAATGATCAAGAAACGTGGGCTGGGCCGAGGGCTCAGCGCCTTGCTGGACGAACCGGCGGCCGAAGTGCTCTCGCGGCCCACGGTGGCCGCGCCCCGGAGCGGCGGGGCCGTGGGCGAGCTCCCGGTGCAACACATCGAGCCGAACCCTTTCCAACCCCGTACCGTGTTCAGCAACGAAGCGTTGCTGGAACTCTCGGCGAGCATCCGCGCACTGGGGGTGATCCAACCCGTTACCGTGCGGAAGGTGGGGTACGATCGGTACCAGCTGATCAGTGGCGAGCGCCGATTCCGGGCGGCACAGGCCGCGGGCCTTACCACCATACCCGCGTTCGTACGCGTGGCCAACGATGAGGCCATGCTGGAAATGGCCCTCGTGGAGAACATCCAACGCGAGGACCTGGACCCGATCGAAGTGGCGATCAGCTACCAGCGCCTGATCGATGAAGTGGGCCTGACCCAGGAAGCCCTGGCCGAAAAGGTGGGCAAGGATCGCAGCACGGTGACGAACACGCTGCGCCTGCTGAAGCTTCCCGCCGAGATCCAGCTGGGCCTTCGGCAGAAGCAACTGAGCATGGGCCACGCAAAGGCGTTGATCAACATGCCCGATGCAGCCAAGCAATTGGAGCTCTACCACCGGATCGTGGAAAGCCAGTTGAGCGTGCGCGAAACGGAAGACCTGGCGCGCGGCGAACGCGCGCGGCCCCACTCTCCGCGGCGCAGCTCGCAGGAATTCCGCGAGGTCGCACGCTTGTTGGGCGAACAACTGGGCACCAAGGTGCGCGTACGTTCGAGCCCGTTGGGCCATGGCACGCTGGAGATCGCCTTCCGCAACGAGACCGAATTGAAGTTGATCGCCGCGCGCCTGCAGGAACGGATCACCGCTTCGGAACCGAAGGCATGAGCATGCGGCGGGCGCTGTGTGCCGCCCTCGCGTGGGTATACGCGATCGCGCTTCCCGCGCAATCGGACAGCGCTTCCTTCCGCCCTGCGCACCGCACGGTGCCCCATTCGCCAGGCAGGGCCGCACTCTATTCGGCACTGCTACCGGGCGCCGGCCAGGCATACAACCGCGCCTATTGGAAGATCCCGATCGCATGGGCCGGCCTGGGGCTCTCCTACTATTTCATCCAACGCAACGGCACGGAGTACGACCGTTACAAGGATGCGTACCTCGCCGTGGTGGACAACGACCCCGGCACGGTGGACGAATTCGACGGTGCGTACAGCGCCGCTTCGCTGCTGAACGTGGCCGACACCTACCGGCGCTGGAGGGACCTGAGCTACATCTCGCTCGGGCTGGTGTACATCCTCAACATCATGGACGCCACCGTCGATGCGTACTTCGTGCGCTTCGATGTGAGCCCCGACCTGGGCATGGCCCTGGAACCCGGCCTTCCCCTCGCCGCGATGGGCGCAGCGGGGATCTCGTTGACCTTCACCTGGTGACCGTGCACGTGCCCCGATCACCGATCACTGCCACATGAACATCGCCCTCTACGGCCTTGGACGGATGGGCAAGGCCATTGAACAGGTCGCGATCGCACGCGGCCATTCGATCGTGTTGAAGGTGGACACCCACAACGCGGGCAGCCCCCCGAAGGGTGCCGATGTGGCGATCGAATTCAGCAGGCCGGACCAGGCCCTGGCCAACATGGAGCTCTGCCTGAAGCACGGTGTGCCGGTGGTGGTGGGCACCACCGGCTGGTACGATCGCCTGGCGCTGACGCAGCGGCTGGTGGCCGAACATGAAGGGGCCCTGTTGTGGGCCAGCAATTTCAGCATCGGTGTGAACCTGCTCTTCCGGCTGAACCGGCACCTCGCCGCCTTGATGGACGACCGGTCCGGATACCGGGTGCGCATCGATGAGGTGCACCATGTGCACAAGCTCGACGCACCGAGCGGAACGGCGATCACCCTTGCGAAGGACATCGACCTGAAACACCACGCCTATGCAGGTTGGGCGCTGGAGGATCGCGCGCAAGCCCCGGGGCCGCCCCCTTCCGATCCGGCCCGCCCTGCGGATACTGCCCCCGTGGTGATCACCAGCGAACGGACCGGCGAAGTTCCCGGCAAGCACAGTGTGACCTGGACCAGCGCCGAGGATCGCATCACCCTCACGCACGAAGCGTTCGGTCGCTCCGGTTTCGCGACCGGGGCCGTGGTGGCGGCCGAGTGGTTGCGTGGCCGATCGGGCCTCTTCACCCTGGACGATGTGCTGGGCGCTTGATCGCCGGTCCTCACCGTTCCGCGACCGGTCGTCCCTTCCGTTCACAGCCTTTCACAACCCCGTGCGGGCCAGGTCGGCGCCAGTTCGCACCTTCGCCCGCCCACCACGGGAACGCCCATGATCCCCTACCTGTTCCTCATCGCCTACTTCATCGTTCTGTACGCCTCGCTGTGGAAGCTGCTGGTGAAGGCGGGGCGCAAGCCGTGGGAAGGCCTCGTGCCGTTCTACAACCTCTACGCCTGGAACAAGATCATCGGCAAGCCGTGGTGGTGGTTGTTGCTCCTGCTCGTTCCGGGCGTGAACCTGCTCATGTTCATCATCATGAACGTGAACCTGAGCATCGTGTTCGGCGAACGCAACGTGAAGGACCACGTGGCCATGACCTTCCTGCCCTGGTGGAAGATCCCCCAACTCGCCTTCCAGGCGAAGTACACGTATATCGGCCCGCTGCCAGCCAACGAACGCAAACGCGGTGCCCTGGGCCAATGGGGCGATGCGATCCTCTTCGCCGTGATCGTGGCCACGGTGTTCCGCACCTTCACCTTCGAGGCCTTCACCATTCCCACTCCCAGCATGGAGAAGAGCCTGCTGGTGGGCGACTACCTGTTCGTGAGCAAGCTGAGCTACGGCCCCCGCATGCCCATGACCCCGATCACCTTCCCCTTCACGCACCACACGCTTCCGCTCACCAGCAGCACGCCTTCGTTCGTGGATTGGTTCAGCCAGCCCTACCGGCGGTTGCCGGGGTTCGGCAAGCCCCAGCGCGGCGATGCGGTCGTGTTCAATTTCCCGGAGGGCGATACGGTGGTGGCCAATTTCCAGAACCAGAGCTACTACCAACTGGTGCGCGATGTGGGCCGGGACAACGTGTGGGACCCTGATTTCCGCATGTGGAACCTGGTGGACGGACGCCCGCAAAAGGTGCCCACCGGCGGGATCCTGGTTCGACCCGTGGACAAGCTCGAGAACTACATCAAGCGCTGCGTGGCCGTTGCGGGCGATACCCTGGAAGTGCGCAACGGGTACGTATGGGTGAACGGAACGCAGCAAGAGCTGCCACCGCAGGCACAATATGCCTACGAATTCAAGTTGAAGGACAAGTTCAACCTGCGCGTGCTGAAGGAGGAACTGGACATCAACCCGGACGACGTGCAGCAGATCGGGCCCAATACCGTGAGCATTCCCCTGAGCGCCGATGTGGCCGAACGGTTGAAGGGCTTCGGCAACGTGATCAGCATGGAGCGCCAGGACCATCCGCGCGGCTACAGCACGGAGTTCCACAAGCTCCCCTACTTCCCCAACCATCCCGACTACGACTGGAGCGAAGACAACTTCGGCCCGTTATGGATCCCGAAAGCCGGTGTGGAAGTGAAGCTGGACCTGCACAACCTGCCACTGTTCGAGCGTCTGATCCGCGTGTACGAGCACCACGATCTGCGCGTGGAAGGCAGCACGATCCTGATCGATGGCAAGGCCACCGACCGCTATACGATCGAACAGGATTACTACTGGATGATGGGCGACAACCGCCACCGCTCGCAGGATGCGCGCTTCTGGGGCTACGTGCCGTTCGATCATGTGGTGGGCAAGGCCGTGCTGGTCTGGTTGACGGTGGACCCCCAGAACGGCGGCTTCCCCGGAGGCATCCGCTGGAAGCGCTTGTTCACGCGCGTTCGCTAGTCCTGATCCCCATTCGCGGAACGCGCCATGTTCGCCCGTCTTCGCGCGCAGTGGTCGGCACTGAACGAATGGATCCGTGCCCTGGTGCTGGCCTTCGTGGCCCTGGGGTTCCTGCATGCGTTCGTGGTGCGCTTCGTGAGCGTGCGCAGCACCAGCATGT
>CAZFAW010000053.1:4715-10785 GCA_964517015.1 uncultured Chryseobacterium sp. | reverse complement strand
AGTACCTCGAATGGGTCGGTTCCAGCTTCAACGATGTGTTCGGCTTCTTCCTCAGCGGTCCAGGCATCAGCGGCCCCTACAGCGGCGGCGCGGAGAACATCGCCATCGTGCCGGGGACCAGCCTGCCGGTAACGATCGACAACGTGAACAACGTGAACAACAGCACCTACTACGTGGACAATGGCGATGGGTTCACGCCTCCGTACAGCACCGATCCCACCTACATCCAGTTCGATGGATTCACCACCGTGCTCACCGCGAACGCACTCGTGCAGTGCGGGCAGACCTACCACATCAAGATCGCCGTGGCCGATGCCGGCGACTGGGCCCTCGAAAGCGGCGTGTTCCTCGAAGCAGGCAGCTTCAGCAGCCCCAACGCCATCGAACTCGAAGTGGTGACGGCCAGCGCCGATGGCAGCATGACGGAAGGTTGCACCGATGCCGTGTTCTCGATCACGCGGCCCAACACCGAGGATAGCCTGGAGGTGACCGTGGTGGTCGGTGGCACCGCGATCAGCGGCACCGATTACACCAGCATTCCCACGGTGATCACCATACCCGCCGACTCCAATTCCGTGAGCTTCCCCGTGAGCGCCTTCGAGGATGGCGTGAGCGAGGGCGTGGAGACCATCGTGCTCACCGCCACCTACGTGAACGCCTGCGGCGATACATCCATCAGCAGCGTCACGGTACCCATCAACGAGTACGTGCCCATCGTGCTTTCCGCCGAGGACATCTACACCGGTTGCGTGGATGCGCCGGTGGACATCACCGCAAGCGCGACCGGCGGCTTCGGGAACGTCTCGCTTTCCTGGAGCAACGGGACCTCCGGTGGCACCACCACCGTTCCCGGCGACGAGGACGGCAGCTATACGGTGACGGCCGTGGACGAGTGCGAGAAGACCGTGACCACCGAGGTGTTCGTGGATTCGGGTTGCGAGATCGTGATCCCGAACGTGTTCAGCCCGAACAACGACGGGGAGAACGATGTGTTCTTCATCTCGGGGATCCTGGGTACGGACAACACCGTGAAGATCTTCAACCGCTGGGGGCAGATCGTGTACGAGACCACGAACTACCGCAACAACTGGGAAGGTCGCGATGTGAGCGACGGCACGTACTACTATGAAGTGGTCGTGCAGGGCGAACCCGAACCGTTCACCGGCCACCTGACCATCCTGAACACCGGGAACTGATCACCCCGCATCGAGCAGCGAGGAGCCCGTCATCTCGGCGGGCTTTTCGATACCCATGAGGTCGAGGATGGTCGGCGCCACGTCGGCAAGGATGCCGTTGCGAACGCGCGACCGGCGTTGTGCCACCACGATGACGGGCACTGGATTGGTGCTATGCGCGGTGTTCGGTGTGCCGTCGTCGTTCAATGCCTGATCGGCGTTGCCGTGATCGGCGATGATCACGAAGGCGTAACCGTTCGCCGTACCGGCCTTCACCACGCGTTCTGCGCAGGCATCGGTGGTTTCCACCGCCTTCACGATGGCCGGGAACACGCCGGTGTGCCCCACCATGTCCGGGTTGGCGTAGTTCAGGCAAACGAAGTCCACCTCGCCCTTCGCAAGCAGGTCCACCACCGCATCGGTCAATGGGATCGCGCTCATTTCAGGCTGCAAGTCGTAGGTGGCCACCTTGGGCGAGGGGATCATGATGCGCCGTTCGCCTGCGAAGGGTTCTTCGCGACCACCGGAGAAGAAGAAGGTCACGTGCGGGTATTTCTCGGTCTCCGCCAGGCGCGCCTGTTGCAGCCCTGCTCCGGCGACCACTTCGCCCAGTGTCATGCGCAGATCCTGCTTTTCGAAGATCACATGCACGTTCGCGAAGGTGTGATCGTACTGCGTCATGGTGACGTAGTGCAATACAAGGGGTTCCATGCCCTGGTCGGGAAAGGCGCGTTGTGTGAGCGCTTGCGTGATCTCGCGGCAACGGTCCGTGCGGAAGTTGGAACAGATCACCACATCGCCGGGGCGTATGGTCGCAACGGGTCGGCCGTCATCGTCCACCACCACGTGCGGTTCCACGAATTCATCCGTCTTGCCGGCGGCATAGCTCGAACGCAACGCGTCGAGGACGTCCCTCGCCGGAGCGCCTGTTCCACGTACCAGGAGGTCGTAGGCCTTCTTCACCCGCTCCCAGCGCTTGTCGCGGTCCATGGCATAGTACCGGCCGATCACGCTTGCGAACCGCGCCGGTGTGCCCTTCAGCGCGTCCTGCACCTCCTGCAGGTACCGCAGCCCGCTCTTCGGGTCGGCATCACGGCCATCGGTGAAGGCGTGGATGTACGTGCGTTCCACCCCGGCACGTGCGGCCATTCCGCAAAGCGCGGTCAAATGGGCCTGTGAGCTGTGCACACCGCCCTTGCTCACCAGGCCGATGAAGTGGAGCCGCTTGCCGGGTTCCTTCGCTTTGGCGAACGCTTGTTGCAATACCGCGTTCCGTTCCAGTCCACCGTCGGCCACGGCGCGGTCGATCTTCAACAGGTCCTGGTACACCACACGGCCCGCGCCGATGTTCAAATGGCCCACTTCGCTGTTGCCCATCTGCCCGGCAGGCAGCCCCACGTTCTCCCCGTCGGTGAGCAACAAGGCATGCGGCACGGTGGCGCGCAGGCGATCGATGAAGGGCGTCCTGGCCTGTGCGATGGCGTCCGTCCGGTCCCCTTTGCCGATGCCCCAGCCATCGAGGATCATCAGGACCACCTTGTTCGCAGGCATCAATGCAACGGAAAAGTGGCCGCGAAGATAGACCCCCCACCGGGCCGCTCCTGGAAGTGCACGCTGCCGTGCATGGCACGCATGAGCCGGGCCACAATGAACAAGCCCAGCCCGGTGCCCGTGGTGCGACGCGTGGGTTCCTCACCGCCACGATGGAATTTCGAGAACAACCGGTTCCGGTCGGCTGGAGCGATCCCGGGCCCGCGATCCAACACGTTCAAGATGGCCTGGCCCCGTTCCTCGCGGAGTACGATCTCGATGGGTGATCCAGCAGGTGCGTATTTGGTGGCGTTCTCAAGCAGGTTGCCCAACACCGAGGCGAACGCGGTCGGGTCGACCGATGCGTTCAAGGGTTCGGCGCGCAGGTCGATGCTATGTGCCTGTGCATAGGTGTTGCGCGCATGGGCGATGGCACGTTCGCAGAGCGCGTGCAGGTCGTGCGGCCCAGGTTCAAGGGGCAATTCGCCTTCCTCTAAGCGCGTGGCCAGGAGGATCCGCTCCGTAAGGTCGTTCAGACGCGAAGCATCGTCCAAAGCGCGCTGGTGCAGTTCGCCCCGTTGCGCCGGTGAGAGCGCCTGCCGCTCCAGTGTTTGCAGGTGCAGCTTGATCCCGGCCACCGGGGTGCGCAACTCGTGCGAAACGGCCAGCAGGAAATCGTGCTGCTGCCGGGCCAGGTCCAGTTCGTGCCGGACGGAACGGTAGACCAACCAGAGCGCGGCCAACATGAGCAACACGAACACGGACCCTTCGCCCACCACCATCCAAAGGGTGCGCGAACTGTGCACTTCGGTCCACCCGGGCGCATCGGGCCGCAGGTCGAACGCATGGATCAACCCCTCCATTTCGCGGTCCTTCTTCACCAGGAGCCAGGCCCACCATCCGGATTGCAGCACGAGGTAGAACGTGAGCGCTCCGAAGAGCAGCAAGGTGCGGCGCTGCCGTTCCCGTGACATGATCACGACGAAGGTACCGGGCCGTCCTTTTATCACCCCTGCGATCATGCCGTGCTCACGGGGCCGTTCCTATCTTGCCCGCCTAGCTCATGGACCTCAGCGCCGCCAAGGACCTGATCCTCGCCAAGCTCGAGCGTGACCTGCCTCCCAAGCGCACCTACCACAGCAAGGCGCACACGTGGGACGTGTACCTCACGGCGATCGACATCGCTGCGAAAGAAGGCGTGGGAGGCGAAGACCTCGTGCTGCTGAAGACCGCCGCCCTGTTCCACGATATCGGGTTCACCGAGCAGGACCAGGAGCACGAGGAGGCCAGCTGCCGGATCGCGCGCCGCGAACTGCCCGCTCTGGGGTACCGAACGACGCAGATCGAGCACATCTGCCGGATGATCATGGCCACCAAGATCCCGCAAAGCCCCTCGGACCGGTTGAGCAACATCCTGTGCGATGCGGACCTGGACTATCTCGGTCGCGACGACTTCTTCCGCATCGGTGAACGCTTGCTGGCGGAGTTCAGGGCCTACAAGGTGTTGCAGACCGATCGGGAATGGAACGAGTTGCAGGTACGGTTCCTGAACAAGCACCAGTTCTTCACCGACACCAACAAGCGGGACCGCGAACCGCAGAAGCAACTGCACCTCGCCCTGGTGGAACGCTGGCTGAAGGACAACCCCTGAACGCGAAGGACCCCGCGCCATCCGCAGGGTCCGTTCGGTGGTGGTGCCTCCCAGAATCGAACTGGGGACACACGGATTTTCAGTCCGTTGCTCTACCAGCTGAGCTAAGGCACCGGGTTGTTCTCCACCTTCGCAGCGGGGCCGTTCGAGTGAAGGGCCGCAAAGATAGAAGGATGCCCCAACGCGAGATCCTCCGCGCATGGACCTGGTGATCGATCGCGGCAACAGCCGGCAGAAGCTGGCCTTGTTCCAGGATGGCCGATGCATCGATCATACGGTCGTCGGCCTCAACCCCGATGGGTGGTTGCCCTGGTTGAACGGGCGGGTCCCCGTGCGGATCGCGATCGGTGCCAGCGGGGAAGCACTCCCCGTTTCGGACTTGCAGCGGCTCGCCCCGGTCACCGTGCTGCGGGGCGATTCGCCCGCGCCCATCCGCACCGCCTATGCGACCCCGGCCACCTTGGGGGTGGACCGTTGGGCGAACGCGGTGGCGATCGCCGGAATGTTCCCCGGAAGAGCGGCCCTGGCCGTGGACCTGGGCACCTGCATCACCTTTGATCTCGTGGACCCGTCAGGCTGCCATCTGGGCGGGGCCATTTCGCCCGGGTTGCGCATGCGTGCGGCCGCCATGCACGCACACACGGCCCGGCTACCGGAGGTGGACCCCGACGGCGATGTGCAAGCCTTCGGCACCAGCACGGAAAGTGCCTTGCGCGCAGGGGTGGTCACAGGCATCCGGTATGAATTGGAGGGGTGGGCACGCGAAGGCCGATACCAATGGCCCGACCTTGCCGTTGTGCTCACCGGTGGCGATGCTCCCCGCTTCGCACGCGCCCTCAAAAGCGGCATCTTTGCCGACCCCCTACTGACCCTGCGCGGACTGCATGCCTTGCTGGAATCCCAAAGCCCTCCTGCCCGCACTGCTGGCTTTGGTCCTGGTGCCGGCACAAGCGATCGCCCAGGGCGGGGATGATTCTCCGTACAGCTCGTTCGGCTTCGGCGATCTGGTCGGCACCGCCACGGCCAGTCAAGCCATCATGGGGGGCACGGGGATCGCGATCACGGACCCGTACGCCGTGCTCCAAGCCAACCCGGCCGCTTACGCGGGCATGGTGCGCACCAATCTCGAACTGAGCGGCGTGGGCCACCTGGTCCAATTGAGCACGGACCAGGAGACCGTACAGCGCAACAATGCCCGGTTGCTGGGCTTGAACGTGGGGGTGCCGTTCAAGAACAACCGATGGGGCCTGGCCTTGGGCCTGCAACCCGTGAGCGAGGTGGGCTACTTGATCGAGAACACCGTTACGTTGAGCGATGGGACCAGTGTGCTGTACCGCTACCAGGGCAACGGAGGCATCAACCGGGTGTTCGCAGGCCTTGGGGTGGCCATCTGGCAGCGCATGGACAGCCTGGGCAATGGACCGCGGCTCAGTGTGGGCGGGAACTTCAACTATCTGTTCGGCACCATGGAGCAGACCCGCAAAGCCTATTACCCCAATGGCCTCGGTTTCTACGACACCAAGCTCTTCAGTTCCTTGAACGTGAGCGACCCCACGGGAACGTTCGGGATCCAGTTCCAAGGCGATCTGGTACCCCGCACACGCGAAACCGACGGGTGGAAGTACATGATCGGGCTCTCCACGGAACTGGCCACCAACCTGCAGGCCCACCGCACCGACCTGTACAACACTTTCGTGGTGATCAACAACGTGGA
>CAZFAW010000053.1:0-4615 GCA_964517015.1 uncultured Chryseobacterium sp. | reverse complement strand
TGGGCGCCGAATTGGGACAGCGCGGATCACAAAGCGACGGCTTGATCCAGGAGCGGTACGTGGACGTGTTCGTGGGCATCACGTTCACGCCCGACCTGCGCGAACCATGGTTCAAGAAGCGGCGCATCGAGTGATCGTCTTCATGGCGATCGCCTTGTCGTTCACGCTCCCTTCCTGCAAGAACGACCTGGACCGTGTGGCCGCGATCGACGTGCCGGAGCACGCTCCTGATCGCACCACCACCAATGCCGAATACTACTACAGCGACAGTGGAAAGGTGACCAACCGGCTGCGGGCCGGCCGCATCGAAGAGTTCATGGACAAGGACCACCGGCATACGGAGATCTCGGACGGCCTGGAACTGCTGTTCTTCCAGGCCGACGGGTCGGAAGGCAGCATGCTGCGTGCCCGGCGCGGCCGGATCTGGCCCGACCAGAAACGCATGCAGGTGAACGAGAAAGTGGTGTTCACCAATGTGCGCGGGGAAACCCTCGAAACGGAAGAGCTGATCTGGAGCCAGGACAGCGCCCGCGTGCGCACGGACAAGCCCGTCACCATCACGCGCAAAGGGGACATCCTCTACGGCCAGGGGCTGGATGCGGCCGAGGACTTCTCCAACTACACCATTCTCCGACCCACCGGTTCGTTCGCGGTGCCCAGCGATACCTTGGCACCATGATCAAGGGCATGGGCCGGTTCATGGAGTCCTTCTGGTTGCTGGTCTTCCTGGGTTCGTTGATCCCGGCTGGCTACATCTGGCGGACGAGGGGCTTCGCAGAAAGCAGGGACTTCTGGCTGCTCTCCTCCCTTTGCCTGGCCATGTGGCTCTTCCGCAAGTTCACCCGCAAGCGCATGGAAGCCTGGCAGGCACGGCAACGAACGGGTGAATGACCCCTCGCAGCCGCATTCCCGCCCCAATGGCACCTTTGTACCGCTGCCGACGCCCCGCCTCGCCGTGACCACCACCGATCTGCTGCTCCTGCTCGCCTCGCTGCTGGTTTCGGCACTTTGCAGCGGACTGGAGATCGCCTTCGTGAGCAGCAACAAGCTCTACATCGAGCTGCAACGGAAACAGGGCGCCATCTGGGCGCGGATCGTGAGCGGCCTGCTGAAACGCCCGGCCCGTGTGATCGGCGCGTTGCTCGTGGGCAACAACATCGCACTGGTGATCTATGGCATCGTCATGGCGCGCGTCATGGAACCCGGGATACGGGGGATCTGGGCCAACGAGGCGTTCGTGCTCTTCGCCCAGACCGTGCTGAGCACCCTGCTGATCCTGGTGGTGAGCGAATTCCTGCCCAAGGCGCTCTTCCGGCTCGATCCCAACGGGGCGTTGAGCGCGTTCGCACTGCCCCTGCAGATCCTGTACATCGTGCTCTGGCTGCCCATGATCTTGATCACCGGCCTTAGCGAAGGGCTGTTGCGAATGTTCGGGATCCGCAGCAGGCCCGGACAGGTGGCCTTCGGCCGGATCGACCTGGACGAGTTCCTCAAAGAAGTGAGCGACAACGACCGATCCGGCGATGAACTGCAGCCGGAGGTCGAGTACTTCCGCAACACACTGGAACTGAGCAACACCCGTGTGCGCGAGCTCATGGTACCGCGGGCCGAGATCGGCTCCGTGGATGTGGAGGAGCCCATGGAAACGCTTTACAAGCGCTTCGTGGAGACCGGGCTCAGCAAGATGCTGATCCACAAGGACAGCATCGACAACATCATCGGCTACGTGCACGGCAACGAGATGTTCCGGCGCCCCCGTACCATCCGTTCGGTCATGCGACCGGTGAACTTCGTGCCGGGCACCATGCCGGCAGACCAGGTGCTGCAGATGTTCACCAAGCAGCGCAGCCACGTGGCCGTGGTGGTCGATGAATTCGGCGGTACTGCGGGCATGCTCACCATCGAGGACGTGGTGGAGACCATCGTCGGGGACATCGAGGATGAGCACGACCTCGGGGAATCGGTGGAAGAAAAGCTGGACGAGCACGAATACCTCTTCAGCGGCAGGAACGAGGTGGTGCACCTGGTCGAGACCTACAGGCTGAACCTGCCCGAAAGCGCGCACTACGACACCCTGGCCGGGTGGATCATGCACAGCACGGGCGGGCTTCCCGAGCAGGGCCAGGAGCTCGATCTGGGGCCCTTCCGTATTACGGTGGCCCAAGTGAGCCACGGCCGGATCGACCTGGTGCGCCTGAAGGTCATGGACCCCAAGGAAGGCCTTCAGCAATAGGGCCTTGCCGATAGGCCCCGGGGGCTATATTTGCCGTCCTTTCTGAAAAACATGGCAGTTATTGGCAAGATCCGCAGTCGCATGGGCGGTCTGTTGGTCGTTCTCGTGGGCGGTGCGTTGCTCCTGTTCGTCGTCGGCGATTTCCTGGACAACCGGCAGGGCCTCAGCAACAAACGCGCAGTGGGCACCATCGGCGGCGAAGAGGTGGACCTTGCCTCGTTCGAACGTCGTGTGAGCAGCGAAGTGGATGCCTTGCGCAACGATTTCGGCCAGCCCATGGACGGCAATGCCCAGGAGCAGGTGCGCAACAGCGTATGGAACGAGATCGTGCGGCAGCGCGTGCTGAAGACCCAGGCGGAGGAAGCAGGCTTCGGCAGCACCCTCAGCAAGGAGGAGTACGACGACATCCGCTTCGGTAACAACATCGTGGCCGACTTCAAGAACCAGCCCAACTTCCAGAACCCCGCCACCGGCCAGGTCGATCCCGAGAAGGTGCGCCAATGGTTCGTGAACGTGGAAACGGCCAGCCCCACCTACTACGCCATCCAGAAGGAGCGCATGGTGGAGAACCGGCTGTACGAGAAGTACAACAAGCTGGTGCGCGAGAGCATCTTCGCCAATACCGCCCAGGCCAAGGACGAGTTCGAGCAGAAGAACCTGAAGGCCACCTTCGATTTCGCCATCAAAGCCTTCAACACCGAGGCCGATTCGCTCCATGCCGCGACCGACGCCGAACTGCAGACCTATTACAACGCCCACAAGAACGAGCGCAAGTACCGGCAGAAGGCGTCGCGAGATTTCGACCATGTGGGCTTCCAGGTGACGGCAACCGAGGAGGACAAAGCCGCCATTCGCAAGGAGCTTGAGGATCTGAGGCCCGAATTCGAGACCGCCAAGAACGATTCCGTGTTCTGCGTGGGCAACGGCGAAAGCCGCAGCTACGCCGTGACCCCTTATACCAGCGGGTCCACCGACGTGCTCACCGATTCCCTGATCACCCATGCGGACACGGGCACGGTGATCGGTCCCTACCAGAACAACGACCGTTACGTGCTCTCGAAGGTGAAGGAGTTCGCGGACGTTCCGGAGGCTCGTGTGCGCCACATCCTGCTCAACAGCAACGAAACCAACGATGCCGAAGTGAAGGAGCGCGCGGACAGCATCCTCGCGGTGGTGAAGAAGGACCGGAGCAAGTTCGAGTCCCTGGTCACGAAGTTCAGCGACGACGGTGGCAGCAAGGCGAACGGCGGGGTGTACGAGTGGTTCGACAAGAACCGCATGGTGCCCGAATTCACGAAGGCCAGCTTCGACGAAAAAACGGGCGCGATCACCGTATGCAAAACCTCCTACGGGTACCACATCGTGGAAGTGCTGGGACAGCGTACGCGCAAGGAGCGACGCATCTGCAGCGTGGACCGGACCATCGCACCGTCGCCGAAAACCTACCAGTCGGTCTACAAGAAGGCCAACGCCTTCAGCCTGGACAACAACACCGCCGAGAAGTTCAAGAGCGGCGCGGATACGATGGGCCTGGACGTGAAGAACGTGGAGGACCTTCGCCTGGACCAGCGGAGCGTTCCCGGCCTGCAGGAAACCAACACGCTGGTGAGCTGGGTGAACAACGCGAAGGTGGGCGATGTGAGCGGGCCTATCCAGTGCGGTTCCGTCTACGTGGTGGCCACGTTGCGCGGCATCACCGAAGAGGGCGTACCGGCGCTGGACGATGTACGAGAGATCTTCACGCGGGAGGTGGTGAAGGAGAAGAAGGCACAGGCCTTCCGTGCACAGATGGAAGGGAAGACGGACCTGAACGCGCTGGCCACCGAAATGGGCCTGCAGGTGCAAACAGCCACCGACATGACTTTCAGCGCAAACAGCATTCCCGGAGGGTATCCAGAGAACGAATTGATCGGCCGCATCTTCGCCTTGAAGGCGGGCGAGACCGCGGGTCCCTTCACCGGTGACAACGGCGTGTACATGGTTCGCATGAACACGGTGACGCCTGCCCCGGAGCTCACCGATGCGACCAGCGAGAAGCAGGCATGGGCCGATCGCCGCAAGGGGAGCGCGGAAGGCCAGTTGTTGAACGCCCTGCGCGAAGCGGCCGGGGTGGTGGACGAGCGCGGCAAGTACTACTGATCGCACCCCGATCCGACAGGGACGGCGCCTCGAACGGGCGCCGTCCCCGTTCCTGCCCACCGCACGCGCTCAGCGCAATTGGGCCAGTCGCTCCGCATCGAGGCGGATCAGCACGCCCAACAGCAGCGTGAACCCGAAGAGGGACGAGCCTCCGTAGCTGAAGAAGGGAAGGGGGATCCCGATCACGGGGGCCAGCCCGATGGTCATGCCCACGTTGATCATGAGGTGCAGGAAGAAGATGCT
>CAZFAW010000052.1:1681-10795 GCA_964517015.1 uncultured Chryseobacterium sp. | reverse complement strand
GCCATGATCATGCGCGCCACCCAGAAGAAGAGGATCTCCGGCGCGGTCACCAGGTCGTTCGTCGGGTAGTAGTAGTTGATGTCCGCGTTCTTCGGATCCTCGAAACCATCGAACACGCTGATGGGCCACAGCCAGCTGCTGAACCAGGTATCAACAACGTCCTCGTCCTGACGGATGCCGGTGGTGCTGAGGCCGGCTGCGTTGAAGATGGTGGTCGCTTCCGCTTCGGTCTTGCATACGGCCACATCACCGTCGGCATTGTACCACGCGGGAATGCGCTGGCCCCACCACAACTGGCGGCTGATGCACCAATCGCGCACGTTCTCCATCCAGTACGTGTAGGTGTTCACGAACTTCTGCGGATGCAGCTTCACGCGGCCATCGCGCACCACTTCCAGCGCGGGCCTGGCCAGCTCGGCCATCTTCACGAACCACTGCAGGCTCAGGCGCGGCTCGATCACCGCATCCGTGCGTTCGCTGTAGCCCACCTTGTTCTTGATGTCCTCCACATTCACCAGGTGGCCCTTCTCCTCCAGCTCCTTCACGATCAGCTTGCGCACAGCGAAGCGGTCCTGGCCCACGTATAGTTGTGCGGCTGCACTGAGCGAGCCGTTCGGCTCCAGGATGTCGATCGTTTCCAGGCCGTGCTTCTTGCCCAGCTCGTAGTCGTTCGCATCGTGCGCGGGGGTGACTTTCAACGCACCGGTCCCGAACTCGCGCTCCACGTACTCGTCGAAGATGATGGGCACGCGGCGTCCGATCAACGGCACGATCGCGTGCTTGCCTTTCAAGTGGGCAAAGCGCTCGTCCTCGGGGTGAACAGCGATGGCGGTATCGCCCAGGATCGTTTCTGGACGGGTGGTGGCGATGGTCACGTACGCATCGCTGCCTTCGATCGCATAGCGTACATGGAAGAGGCGCGAGTTCACCTCCTTCATGATCACCTCCTCGTCGCTCACGGCGGTCAAGGCCTGCGGATCCCAGTTCACCATGCGTTCGCCGCGGTACACCAGGCCCTTCTTATGCAGGTCGATGAAGACATCGAGCACGGCTTCGCTGAGCTTCGGCTCCATGGTGAAGCGCGTGCGGTCCCAATCACACGATGCACCGAGCTTCTTCAGTTGCTCCAGGATCACGCCGCCGTACTTCTCCTTCCAGGCGTGCGCATGCTCCAGGAACTTCTCGCGGCCGATCGCGCTCTTCTTGATGCCCTGTTCGGCGAGCAGGCGCACCACCTTCGCTTCCGTGGCGATGCTGGCGTGATCGGTGCCCGGCACCCAGCAGGCGTTCTTGCCTTGCATGCGCGCACGACGTACAAGCACGTCCTGGATCGTGTTGTTCAGCATGTGCCCCATGTGCAGCACACCGGTCACGTTCGGCGGAGGGATCACTACCGTGTAAGGCTCCCGGTCATCGGGTACCGAACGGAAATAGCCGTTATCGAGCCAGTACTGGTACCACTTGTTCTCCGTAGCGGAGGGGTCGTATCGTTTGGGGATCTCCATGGAACGCGGAAGGATCGCGAAAGTACCGGTGTGGAACGGACCGGCGTTCGCTACGTTCGGCCCGCATCCGTGCACGCATCACGGGTGTGCTGTTAATGTCCTGTTAAGCCGGGAACCTTGGGGAACACCCCCCGTACTTTCGGCCCGGAACTTGAAAGCACAACCGCACAACACACTCACATGAAAAAAGCGATCCTGTCGTTCGGCCTGGTGGCCATGACGTTCGGCGCCATTGCGCAAGGTGACATGAAGCCCGTTGGAGGCTCCGGTCCGATGATCTCCGTGGACAAGGAGGTGCACGACTACGGCAACATCCCGAAAGGCGCCAATGGCACTTGCGAGTTCACCGTGACGAACACGGGCGATCAACCGCTGATCATCACCAACTGCAAAGGTTCCTGCGGTTGCACGGTGCCCAAGTGCGACACCGCCCCGGTGAAACCCGGCGAGAAGAGCGTGATCACGGTGAAGTACGACACCAACCGTGTCGGCCCCATCAACAAGAGCGTGACCATCAGCAGCAACGCCACCAACGCACCGGAGAAAGTGGTGCGCATCAAGGGCACTGTGGAAGCCGGCCCCGATACCCCCACCAGCCCGGTGAAGGAACAAAGCCCGATGGCTCCCGTTGAGAAGCCCCAATAAGGCCGGAACCCCGGCTGTCCGAACGACCCCGCCCCACGGCGGGGTCGTTCCATTTCCGGAAGCCCGATCTTCGTCCCCAGAACCTTCCTACCATGCCGTCCATTTCCCAGAAGGGCCGCCAGATGCCCGCATCGCCCATCCGCAAACTGGTGCCCTTCGCCGATGCAGCCAAGAAGCGTGGAGTGACCGTGTTGCACCTTAACATCGGCCAGCCGGACATCGAGACCCCTCAAGTGGTGCGCGACCGGATGCGTACGCTCGACCTGAAGGTGGTGGAGTACAGCCATAGCGCGGGCATGCCCGCGTATCGCGAAGGGCTGGCGGGGTACTACCGGCAACACGGCATCCAGGTCGGCGCGGACGAGATCATCATCACCACCGGAGGATCCGAAGCGCTGCTGTTCGGGTTCATGAGCTGCTTCGATCCGGGGGATGAACTGATCGTGCCCGAGCCGTTCTATGCGAACTACAACAGCTTCGCCTGTGCCGCCGGCGTGAAGGTGGTCCCCGTGCAAAGCGGGATCGACACGGGCTTCGCCCTGCCGCCCATGTCGGAGTTCGAGCGACTGATCGGTCCGCGCACCCGCGGCATCCTCGTGTGCAACCCGGGGAACCCCACCGGCTACCTCTATTCGCGCGCGGAACTCGAAACGCTCGCCGCGATCGTGAAGAAGCACGATCTCTACTTGTTCAGCGATGAGGTGTACCGTGAGTTCTGTTACGATGGGGCCCGCCACGAAAGCGCGATGACCTTGCCCGGCATCGAACAGAACGTGGTACTGGTGGACAGCGTGAGCAAGCGCTACAGCATGTGCGGCGCGCGTGTGGGCGCGTTCGTCACGCATAACAAGGAGGTGCTCGCCACGGCATTGAAATTCGCACAGGCACGGCTCAGCCCGCCCACGTTCGGGCAGATCGCCAGCGAAGCGGCACTGGCCACCCCGGCCTCCTATTTCGATGCGGTGATCGGTGAATACCGTGCCCGACGCGATCTGCTGGTGAACGGACTGAACGAGATCGACGGCGTGCGATGCCCCCTGCCCAAGGGCGCGTTCTATTGCGTGGCCGAACTGCCCATTGACGACAGCGACACCTTCTGCCAGTGGTTGCTCGAGAAGTTCGAATATAAGGGACATACGGTCATGATGGCACCGGCCAGCGGGTTCTATGCCGAACCGGGGCCCGGCAGGAAGCAGGTCCGACTGGCGTACGTGTTGGAGCGCCCGAAACTGGAATTGGCCTTGGCGTGCTTGAAAGCAGCCTTGGCCACCTACCCGGGATCAACAGTGGGAGCCGCAGTGAACAGCGCTGCATTGCGATAGGGAGAAGGCAGCCTGGACCCGATCCCACCGTCTTGCGCAAGAAGGGTTAACTTTCCCACCCCACATTTTCCGCATACGATCGATCCTACCCGGCATTCCATGTATTTCGTTCCAAGGGCGCGACTCCTGAATGCCAGGTCCGCTACGCCAACGTGGACCATCCTCCCGTTGGTGCTCTTGCTCCTATCGTTCGCAGCGGACGCCAAGGCCCAGAAAACAGCGGAGATCGACTACCGGATCCGCTTCGATGGCCCGGTCGGACCGGCCCAGGAAAAGGGCATCCTGTCCACGCTCCACACGATCGACCCGGGCATCACGCTCAGTTGCGCTCGGGGATACGACGAAGCAAAAGCCCGCACCCATGTGCTCCTGGATCGGGATGGGATCAATGCCGAGTTGATGCCATACGGGATCCAGATCGAATTGCTGCTCATCGTGGTGGAGGTTGCACCGGAAGAACGGATGGTGCTGGACGCCGCCTTTTCCGCATTCCCGCATCCAGGGAATACCGGCGACCCCGAAACGGACCAAGCCAACTATGCCAGCGCGAAGTCCGCCTGGATCGACGCCCATCCGGACCTTTACGAGGCCCTGATCACCAACGGCGCCGCCGCCCCAGCGAACGGAAAATGACAGTCTTGGGCACCGCATATCGACTGGCGCTCGTGTGTGTCTCGAGCATCGCTGCGGTGGCTTTGCATGCACAGTGCACCGACAACAACACCTTGACAGGGGCGGCCATCACACCACCGTGCCCGGGGAGCATGACCGTGCCGTGCGTACAAGGCGGGCAGTACGCCTTGGTGAACGTCGTGGCCGGCAACATCTACACCTTCAGCACCTGCGGGGCCAGTTTCGACACGCAGATCACGATCTTCAACAACACAGGCGGCGCATCCCTGGGGTACAACGACGATGGACTGCCCTGCGGGCTGCTTTCCCTCCAATCGTCGCTGACGTGGACGGCCACGTACACCGGCCAGTTGCGCGTACTGGTGGACCAGTACAACTGCGTGAGCAATACCACCTGTGCCCCGCTCGTGATCCAGTGCAGCGCACCGCCCCCGCCCGTTACCAACGACAATCCGTGCACTTCGATCGCGGTCGCTGTGAACACCAGCTGCAACTTCCAGACTTTCTCCAATGTGGGCGCCACCGCCACCGCCGGTGCACCGGCACCGAGTTGCGGCTTCTATGCCGGAAGCGACATCTGGTTCACGTTCGTTGCACCGGCATCGGGCATCGTGAACATCGAAACGGCGGCCGGTAGCATGACCGACGCGACCTTCACGGTGTATTCGGCCCCGTCCTGTTCCGGACCGTTCACCGAGATCGCCTGCGACGATGACAGCGGACCCGGGTTCATGCCAACGGCCAACCTCACGGGACTGACACCCGGCCAGACCTATTACCTCAGGGTGTTCGGTTATCTCGGGGCCACGGGAACCTTCAGTCTCTGTCTGCACACCCTTGCGGTGCCGGCGGGCGATTGCGTGTACATCCTGCAGATGTTCGATGGGTACGGCGATGGTTGGGATGGATCCACCGTGGGCATCAGCATCAATGGCGGGCCGTTCACCACCTATACCATCACCGGTGCCTATGGGTTCGCACTGATCGGCCTGAACATCGGGCAGACGATCGTGGTCCAGTACACCGCTGCCGGGATCTTCCAAGGCGAGATCTCCTATACACTCGGCTTCCTCGGTGGCACTGGCGTGTTCTCCAGCGGGTCCCCCCCGGCGACCGGTATCGTTTTCACGCAAACCATCGACTGCAACCCACCACCGGCACCGCAAGAGGATTGCCTGGGATCGGTGACCATTTGTGGTGGTCAGACCTTCAATAACAACACCAACAACACCGGGTTCGACGTCGACCTGAACACCAGCAACTACGGTTGCCTCGCAGCCGCCGAGATCCAGGGCACATGGTATACCTGGTCGCCTTCCTCCGGTGGCCAGGTCGGGTTCACCATCGATCCGCTCGGCCCGGACGATTACGACTTCGCCATCTGGGGGCCCTACCCCACCGGATCAACCACGGCTACCATGTGCCCGCCCGTGGGCCCACCCATCCGATGCTCGTTCGCCTCGGGACCGAGCACCTTCGCCGCCACAGGCGATTACAACACGGGCATCGGTTCCGCGATCTACTCGCCACCGCAATGGGCGAACCCCACACCCGCCTATTCCGAGGCCCCTGGCGGCGATGGGTGGGTGAGCGGCTTGAACGTGACCGCGGGCCAGGTCTATCTCATGTACATCAGCAACTACGACGAATCCGGCCTGGCGTTCAACCTCAGTTGGAACCTGCAAGGCGGTGCGTCTTTGGATTGCACGGTGCTCCCGATCGAACTGCTCTCCTTCACCGCTACGGCAATGCCCGACCGCGTGGCGTTGAAGTGGGCCACCGGAAGCGAGATCATGAGCGATCATTTCGTGGTGGAACGCAGCGGGGACGGCCTGGCGCCCGTGCCCATCGGCCAGGTGGATGCGGCCGGAAGCTCGGTTCAACACCTCGACTACGCGTTCGAGGACCTGGCGCCCTTGTTCGGCATGAACTACTACCGCCTTCGCCAGGTGGATACCGATGGCGGATACGAACATTCGGGAACGGTTTCCGCCTATTTCCAGAACGGAACGCATATCGGCGACCCCTATCCGATCCCGGCATGCGAGCAGGTGGCCTTGAACATCGTGGTCGGGCAGGGCATGCGGGTGCAGGTAGCCGTGCACGATCCCTTGGGCAGGAAGCTGGCCGAGCAGACCGTCTCGGCCAACGGCCAAGGGCCTGCGATCGTCCGGTTCGATTGTGCACAATGGATCCCGGGCATCTACTCCATGGAAGCGCGCGCGGCCGATGGCTGCCTGTTGAAAGCCACCCGCTGGATCAAACAGTGAAAGGCCACGCTAGCACCGTCCGTCCCTCGACCCGTCCCGATCAGCGCAACGGCGTTTCGCACACCAAAATGCCGGTTCCGTCCGAAAATTGTCGCTGGATCCCCTGATTATCAGGTCGGAGGATCAATGGCACCGCGGTCAACCGGCACCCGAACCGGGGTCAGAAATCCAATGGAACGGAACAGGTCGGAGCAACCCCCGTTCAAGTGCCCCGTCATGGAGCCGACTTCGACCTCCTTGGAAAGCCGGGTAACATTGTTGATATCCTGTGTTCAACGGGGTGGTTGAAGTTGAGTTCAGTGAAGGTTAGATTTGGCGACTGTCCCTAGGAACGGCTTCATGCATCACATTTCCCGCACGGAACGTCAACGTAGCTGCACATGTTGAGAACACTACGCCTTGCCGCGGTATTGACCGCGAGTTCCCTCCTTGCGACCGGGCTGCACGCCCAGGACGCGGCCATCAATGCCACCGGCCTGGCCGGAGCAGCCTCCGCACTGCTGGACGTGGATGCCTCAAGCGCAAGCTTCGCCACGAAGCGCGGCGTGCTGATCCCCCGCATGACAAGTGCCGAGCGGATCGCGATCGCTGCGCCGGCCAACGGCTTATGGGTGTTCCAGACGAACGATGCCGCAGGTTCGCCGCACGGGTTCTGGTACTACGACTCCGGGATCCCCGCCTGGGTGCACCAACCGTATGGCGTCGCGTGGGGCCTCACGGGCAACGCCGGAACGATCAGCGGCACGCACTTCCTCGGTACCACAGACAACGACACGCTCAATTTCCGCACGCAGAACGTCCAGCGGATGACCATCCTAAATACCGGCCAGGTGGGTATCAACACCACCACACCGGTCGAGGTGGTTGAGGTGAACGGTGCGGTACGTACATACAACACAGCGAGCAACAGTTTGAGCACGGCCGCTGGGGTGATCCGCTACAACACCACCCCTCCTGCGGGCACCACGAACACCTACCATGAGGGCTATACCGGCACTGCTTGGGAACGGATCGAGAACGCCGAACAGCGCGTGATCAACCAGCCCTATGCCGGGTCGACCCTCATGTGCGGCAACGGTACCGCCACGGCCAACCCGACCATGGCCCAACCTGCGGCCAGTGCGGCGCTCACCCCCTTCCCCACCGGCCCGGGCCGCTGCGCCAAAGTGCAGTACATCTTCCGCGCTTCAGAGCTTGATGCCTATGGCCTTTGTGCCGGAGACATCACCCAGATCGAGTTCCGGATCCTGGGCGATGATCCCCTTGCGCCCTCGCCCTGCTTCTTGAACTTCGAAGTGACCATGAAGTCGGACGCGACCGTGCCCAACACTATCGCCACGTTGGATCCTGCGCTCAGCGCACAGGCGCCCAATTACGTGTCGCCTTCCTTGGTGATAGGAGCAGGCTGGCTGGTCTGTCCGTTGTCCATCCCGTGCAACTGGAACGGTGTCAACAACCTGATCATCGAGGTCTGCTGGACCCGCAATACCGTTTCCGGCACCAGCCCCCAGGTGGAATTGACCAATATGGGGTACAACTGTGTGCGCTACATGTACAACAACCTGCCTTATCTGGGCTGCACCGACATGAACGACTCACCAGCACCCCCTGCCAGCACGACCTCAGGCCTCGAGACCCGGCGTCCGGTGGTGCGCTTCACGGGCCAGGCCGATGTGCCGGTACCGATACTGGCGAACTGGGATTATGTGCTGTACACCGGTGGTCTGATGATCGGTACCCCCGCGTGGGCGAGCACCCCGGGCAATTACAAGGGACCCGGAACGATCTGTGCCGAAGTGGCCGTGTTCGACAGCTTGACACAGTTGAGCGACCACGTGTTCGACCGGTACTTCGATGGTACCATCCGTGAGGAGGATCGCGCGGCCGCATCGACCTACCGTCGGGTGGAACTGGATGAAATGAAGGAGTTCCTCCGCACCAACCGCCACCTGCCGAACCTCCCCTCCCGCCAGGAGTGGAACGGTTCCGGGCCATTGTCACTGGGCGAATTAGGTACGCGCTTGTGGCAAACCGTGGAGGATCAGGCGCTCTACATCATGGAATTGGAGAAGGACCTCGACGCCATGGAAGGCTCGCTCTTCCGCGAGGACCTTACCGATTCGGAATTGAACGCGGTGATCCAGGGGATCCAGGACAATGACCGGTTGAGCGCGCAAGACCGCGCCAAACTGGTGGAGACGGTGAAGAAGCAACAGGTACGCACAACGAACGATCGCTGAACCTGCCACAGGCCAACGCCATGAAGAACATGAACGCACGCCTTTCGATCGCCGCCGCCAGCCTGTTCCTTGCGCTGGGTGCGCAGGCGCAAACCAACGTGGGCATCAACGCCAACGGCCAGGCACCGGTGGCCTCCGCCTTGTTGGACATCGACGTGACCTCGCTACCCGCCGCAGGCAAAAAGGGATTGCTGATCCCGCGCATGACCGCTGCACAACGCGCCGCGATCGCCGGGCCCGTGGAAGGGTTGATCGTATACCAGACCGATGCCACGCGCGGTTTCTATTTCTACGACGGTGCCCTGTGGATCTACCTGAACCCTGCGGGCCAACCGTGGGCGATCACGGGGAACTTCGGGACCAACACGGCCACCGAATTCGTGGGCAGCACCAGTGCGCAGCCGATCGCATTCGGTACGACCGGCGCAGAACGCATGCGCATCGACCTGCAAGGCGATGTGGGCGTGGGACAAACGAACCCCATCGAGAAGCTCGATGT
>CAZFAW010000052.1:0-1581 GCA_964517015.1 uncultured Chryseobacterium sp. | reverse complement strand
TTCCGCGCCCAGGAGATCAACCTGGAACTGAACCAGTTGTTCCTGAACCCCAACGCGACCATGGGGCTTTGTGCCGGACAACCGATCGATAGCATTGCGTTCTACGTGACCACGAACCCGGGCTCCAAGAACTACCAATACAATGTGGTGATCAAGCACACCTCGTTGACCGCGTTCGGCGCCGCCTTCGACAACTCGGTGGACCCGGCGCAACAGTGCTACAGTTCCGGCGCCAGCCTGTTCGCCCAACCTACTGCAGGCACGGGGTGGAAGTGGTACCGATTCTCTTCCCCGTTCTATTGGGACGGAACACGGAACATCATCATCGATTTTTCGATCTCAACCGCCACTTCTGGTCCGGCGGCTGCAACGGTGTGGTGCACAACGGCCATGTCCTATAACTGCACGTATGGTGCGTACGGCGCCGTGGCCAGTTGCCCTGGCGTGTTCGCTGGTGCGGGAACATGCACCACCATGAGCGGAACGTGCAATGCACCCAGCGTTCAAGGAGCTGCCACGCAGCGTCCCGTGATACGCTTCAACGGGATCACCAGTTCCGCGGCGCCCGGTGTGACCGGAACGGGCAAGTACATCAACTTCAACGGGGGCTTCATCCAGGAATTGAGCACGGGTAACTGGGGCACCACCACCGTGCCGCAATACGCGTTCAAGGGCCCCGGGAAGATCTCCTCGATCCGCGGGGTATACGACAACGGTGTGAAGCTTAACGACCACGTGTTCGACCGGTATTTCGATGGCCGTGTGGACCCGCAGGACGCCGCCTTGTTCGGCGATGCGCGGGTGTACGACGTGGATGAGATGGTGAACTACGTGGAACGCGAACGGCACCTGCCCACCATGAAGGGACGCGAAGCCTGGGAGCGCGAACGCGGGTTCTCCCTTGGAGACCTGGGCAACCAGTTGTGGACCACGATGGAAACGCATGCCCTGTACCTCACGGAAATGAACGATCAAGCCGCCGCCCTGCGCGTCTTGAGCAGCGATGGCCCGATCCGTGAGCGCGATCTCGAAGCCGTGAAGCAGGCCGTGGGCGGAATGGCCGACCTGACCGAACAGGAGAAACAAGCACTGATCCGCTCCTGCGAAGCCCGCATCCTGAATCCCGAACAAGTCCGCTGACCCGAACACCACCATGAAAGCGACAATGCGCACCCGCAGCCTGCTCCCGATGGTCCTTCTGGCCTGTTCGGCGGGCCTTGTGCATGCCCAGCAGGTCGGCATCAACGCCACCGGTGCCGCTGCAGCCCCCTCGGCCATGCTCGACCTGGCCAGCACCACCAAGGGGTTCCTCATGCCCCGCATGACCGATGCCCAACGGATCGCGATCCCCGCCCCGGCGAACGGATTGTTGGTATACCAGAACAACACACCGAACCCGGCCTCTCCGGAAGGCTACTGGTATTACGACGCGACGATCCCCGCCTGGGTACCACTCACCCAAGGCAACGGCTGGATGCTTCCCGGCAATGCATCGGCCATCCCCATGACGAATTACATCGGTACGTCCGATGCACAGTTGTTCTCCGTTCGCACGAACAACACCGAGCGCATGCGGATCCA
>CAZFAW010000051.1:2193-10867 GCA_964517015.1 uncultured Chryseobacterium sp. | reverse complement strand
CGGCTCTGCCATCAATTGATCGAGGATCACGGCGACCTGGCGCAAAGCGCCTTGATCGCCTTGCAGCCCCGCGGTGTGCTCCTGGGCCGGCGCCTGAAGAGCGAACTGGTGCGGATCCTGAAGAAGGACGACCTCACCTACGGGGAACTCGACATCACCTTCCACCGCGACGATTTCCGGCAACGCCCGGTCACGGCGCCCAGCGGGGCCACCGACCTGGACTTCAGCCTGGACGGCCGCCGCGTGGTGCTGATCGACGATGTGCTTTTCACAGGCCGCAGCATTCGCGCGGGTCTCGATGCCCTCCTGAGCTTCGGCCGCCCTGCCAGCGTGCAGTTGCTCGTGCTCATCGACCGACGCTTCAGCCGCGAACTGCCGATCCAACCCGACTACGTGGGCAAGTGGGTGGACAGCATCGCCGACCAACGCGTTACCGTGCACTGGAAGGAAGCGGACGGCCGCGACCAGGTGCTCCTTCATTCCCCACAGGCATGACCAGCGAGCACCTGAGCACCGATCACCTGCTGGGCATCCAGGACCTCACACCGGAGGACATCGACCTGATCTTCCGCACCGCCGATGGGTTCAAGGAGGTGCTGGAGCGACCGATCAAGAAGGTGCCATCGCTTCGCGACATCACCATCGCGAACCTCTTCTTCGAGAACAGCACGCGCACGCGGGTGAGCTTCGAACTGGCCGAGAAGCGCCTCAGCGCGGACGTGATCAATTTCTCCGCCAGCAGCGGCAGCACCAAGAAGGGCGAGACCCTCGTGGATACGGTGAACAACATCCTGGCCATGAAGGTGGACATGGTGGTGATGCGCCATCCCGAGCCCGGTGCGGCCGTGTTCCTGAGCAAGCACGTGGGCGCGCGGATCGTGAACGCGGGAGACGGCACCCACGAGCACCCGACACAGGCCCTGCTCGATGCCTTTTCCATCCGCGAGAAGCTGGGCAAGGTGAAAGGCGTGAAGGTGGCCATCGTGGGCGACATCCTGCACAGCCGCGTGGCCTTGAGCAACATCCATTGCCTCAAGAAGCTCGGCGCCGAGGTGATGCTGTGCGGTCCCACCACGCTCATGCCCAGGCATGTGCGCTCCCTGGGCGTGCGGGTGGAACACGACCTGGACAAGGCCCTGAAATGGTGCGACGTGGCGAACCTCCTGCGCATCCAACTGGAGCGGCAGGGCGGCGACGGCGTTGCCAACTTCCCCAGCCTGCGTGAATATGCCATGCTGTACGGGTTGGACGAGGCCCGCTACCGGCGCATCGGCAAACGCTTCACGATCATGCACCCGGGCCCCATCAACCGCGGGGTGGAGATCACCAGCGCCATGGCCGATGGCCCCGACAGCATCATCCTGGACCAGGTGGAGAACGGGGTTGCGGTACGCATGGCCGTGCTGTACCTGCTGGCTGCCCGCATCCAACGCCCCGCACAAGGGCAGGGGTAAGGCGCCCCGGCCGCTGCGAACACCCCTTGTTGATGACGCCTTTGGTGGGTTCCGGCCTTCCTTCGGCTACCTGATTATCTTTCGCCCAGTACGGAACATGTCAACCATGAACTTCACGATCGAAGACAAGGGCAAGTACACGTTGGTGAAAAGCAACGTGGACAAGCTCGACACCACCTGCGCGCCCGAGCTCAAGAGCGAACTGGTCTACCTGAACAAGACCGGCGTGCGCAACGTCATCATCGACGTTAGCGCCACCCGCTATTGCGACAGCTCGGGCCTCAGCGCGCTGCTGGTGGCCAACCGCTTGTGCAAGAGCGTGAACGGCATGCTCGTGGTCTGCGGCTTGCAGGAACCCGTGCAAAAGCTCGTGCAGATCAGCCAGCTCGAAAGCGTGCTCAGCATCACCCCCACGTTGAACGAGGCCGTGGACCTGCTCTTCATGGAGGAGATCGAGAAGGACGTCAAGAAAGACCAATGACCCCATGAGGAGAACCCTGCTCTTCGCGGCGCTCGCCCTTACCGGCTTCGCCGCCTCCGCCCAGTGCACGCCCGACCCCCTCTACGCCGACAGCGTGTTCGGTGTATGGCCCGATACCACGGAGAACTTCGTGTCCGGTGAGGTGGGCGTGTTCTATTCCGATACGCTCAACCTGATCGTCCCGGAGAACGCCCAGGACATCGATCCCGGTTATCCGGCCGTTACCATCGATAGTGTGCAGATGACCGGCGTGAGCGGGCTGCCTGCAGGACTGGCGGTGTACTGCAATTCGCAAACGGGCGGCGCATGCACCTACCTGCCCACGGTGCTCGGATGCGGGTTGATCGAAGGCACGCCCACCACGGCGGGCACCTATCCGCTCACCATCGATGTAACGGCGTGGTTCACCTTCTTCGGCACCCCCCAACCGTTCCCCACCTCGTTCTCGGGGTACGAGATCGCGATCGCGCCCAGCACGGTGGGCATTCCGGCCACCGAACGCCCTGCTTTGGACGGCGTGCGCAACGTGCCGAACCCCTTCAGCGGCCGTACCTCCATCGAGTTCGATCTGGCGCGGGCCGGCATGGTGCGCGTATCCGTGTTCGATCTCGTGGGCGAGGAATTGTGGAAGACCACCGTGAGCGGGACCATCGGCACGAACAAGGTGGTGTTCGATGGTGCCGCGCTGGGAGAGGGGGTCTACCTCTACAAGGTCGAGGCCGATGGCGCGAGCTTCACCGCCCGCATGGCCCTGCACCGCTGACCGGTCGCACCGAAGCGTGAGAAAGGCCCCGTGGCGCGAACGCCACGGGGCCTTTCCTTTGGGCGCCCCCATGCGCTTCGAGGTCACCCCGCTCGGAACCGGCGCCGCCCTGCCGGCGCGGGGGCGCTCGCCTTCCGCCCAGGTGCTGGACGTGAACGGCGACCTTTACCTGATCGATTGCGGGGAGGGCACCCAGGAGCGTGTACGCATGGCCGGGTTCAATTTCCAACGCATCGGGCGGGTGTTCATCAGCCACCTGCACGGCGATCACTACCTCGGGTTCCTCGGATTGATCAGCACCATGCACCTGCTGGGCCGTGAAAAGGAATTGCACGTGCATGCGCCGCCCGAACTGCGCGAGATCACCCATGTGCAATTGAAAGCTTCCCGGACCTACCTGCGCTTCCCTTTGCACCACCACGACCTGCCGGTCGAGCAGGGTGCGTTGATCGCACAGGACGGGAAGGTGGAGGTGCGCGCGTTGATCCTGCAGCACCGGGTGCCCACCACCGGTTTCCTCTTCCAGGAACGCCCCGCGCCGCGGAAGATCCGCCCGGAAGCGGTGGCTTTGATCCCGCAGCAGTGGCGGCAACGGGTGAAGGACGGCGAAGATGTGGTGCTGACCGATGGCCGGGTCCTGCACAATGCGCAACTCACCCTCGCACCTCCGCTTCCGCGCAGATATGCATATTGCTGCGACACCGCCTACACGCCGGAACTGGTGCCCCTGTTGAAGGACGTGGACCTGCTCTACCACGAGGCCACCTTCACGGAGGAATTGCGCGCCCGCGCCAAGGAGACCCTGCACTCCACCGCACGCCAGGCCGCTACCATCGCGCGCGACGCTGGCGTAAAACGTCTCCTGCTCGGCCATTTCAGTTCGCGCTACAAGGACCTGGCACCCCTGCTGAACGAAGCCCGAGAGGTCTTCCCCCGCACCGACCTCAGCGAGGAAGGCGTGGCCGTCCCGATCCCTTCACCAACACCGGTGGAGAACTCCTGAGTTCACCGATCGCGAGCAGGGGTACATTTGGGCTCTCTTTAGAACCATTCCAAACAAAATGAAGGTCAGGACGGTGTTGGCGGATCATGGGGAGTTGAGCCTGATCGGCCTGCGAACGATCCTGGCCGAAGTGCCGCGGGTGGAGGTGGTGGGGGAAGCGCGGGACCGGACCGCCATGATGGAACTGGTGGTGCGCCATCGCCCGCACGTGGTGCTGATCGACCACACGGCGGAGGGTTTCGGGGCGGAGGCGATTAGAGAGGGTGTGAAAAGCTCGAAACGGACCCGCTTCGTGGCCATCACGCCGGACCCCTCGCAAATGGCCCTGGTGAGCGCCCTGCGTGCCGGGGTCACCAGCTACATCAAAAAGGACTGCGACGTGCAGGAGATCGTGGACGCCGTGCTACAGACCGCCGATGGCCGGAAGTTCTTCTGCGGGAAGATCGTGGACGCGATCCAACGGGCTTCGCTCGATGTGGAGCGCTTCATCGAGGATCCGCTCTCGTGCGCACCGGTCTGCCTCACCGAGCGCGAATGCGAGATCGTGCGCCTGATCGCCGAAGGGTTCTCCTACACCCGCATCGCCGACAAGTTGCACCTGAGCGCGCATACGGTGATCAGCCACCGCAAGAACCTGATGCAGAAGCTCGGTGTGAACAGCACTGCTGCCGTGGTGATGTACGCCGTGAAGAACGGCCTGGTGAGCCCGAACCGCTTCCTCTTCAACGCCTGAACGGCGGCTACCGCTCGCTGAGGGATTACTTTGCCCCGATGCGGGAAGCCCTCTTGATCGCCGATATCGGCGGTACCTCTTCGCGGTGGGGCTGCATCGGCCACGATGGCGCCATCGCAGTGTGGACCGAGGCCTTGCCCGGCTTCAATCCGGCCACTGGCAACGGAGCGACGTTCGCACACGCCGTCCGCGCGCATTTCCAGGCCGAGGCACCCCGGTTGATCGCGTGCAAGGCGGTGGCGATCTACGGCGCCGGATGCGGCCACGAAGTGCGCAGGGAACGTATGCGCGGGGTGATCGCCGAGGTGTTCCCTGAAGCGGCCATCGATGTGCGGAGCGACCTGCTCGGCGCCGCGCGCGCAGTGTACGGCGATGGATCGGGGATCGTCCTGATCCTGGGCACCGGCATGAACGCCGGTCGATACGATGGGGTGCGGCTCGATCTTCCCATGCCTTCGTTGGGCTACCTATTGGGCGACGAGGGAAGCGGTGCCGATCTCGGACGCCACTTGTTGAACGCCGTGTACTACGGGCGCACAGGGCCGGCCACCCTGGAGCGGTTGTTCCCGAATGGCGTTCCGGACCTGGCGCACACGCTCGAACGCCTGCATGGCAGCTCCTCACCGGCGCAGGAACTGGCCTCGCACGCCGCGCGCCTCGCCGGAGCGTTGGATGATCCGTTCGTCCTGGGGATCCTCGCCGATCGGTTCGGTGTGCTCGCTGGTTCGCTCCAACGGTTCTTCGGCGCGGGACAGGTCGCGGAGGTGCGCGCCGTCGGGTCCATCGCTTACCATTTCCAAGGGCCGTTGCGCATTGCCCTCGAGCAGCATGGCTTCGCGCTCACCGATGTGCTTCGCGATCCGCTGGATGGCCTATTGCGCTATCACGCACGGCGGGAACACTGACCATCAGGTCGGCTCCTTTCACCAGGTCGCTCAGGTGGCGCAGGGCACGCTGGTTCTCCTCACTGTCGATGGTGTTCAAGACGTGCCGTTTCTCCAACGCGGTCAGGTGCCAGCTCAAGCTGATCTCGTCCGTCTCGTCGTGCCGCAACTGCAGGTCGATCACCTCCAGCGGGACACGCAGGCCCGATCCCAGCATGCGCAGCATCAGGTCGTAGTCCTGGTCCTGCGACCGCACGAAGTTGCTGTACACGTTGCCCACGGGATCCAACAATCGTCCCCAGATGGACCCACCAGCGGGCTTCACCTCAAGGTCGCGTTGCTTGTCGCGCACTTGGAGGATCACCACGCCGCGGGTGTTCTGCGCGATCCAATCCTCGAAGGCGCGCAGGTACTGCAGCGTGGTGCGGTACCCGTAATTGTCGCGGATCCCGGAGTCCATCACGCGCATGGGCGGTTCGCTCGGCAGGGTGACCACCGGGGTGATGTAGGGGAAGGTGCTGCTCATGCGCAAGGCACTGGAGAGCTTCAGCTGGTCCGGTGCATGGCCGTCGAACAACCGGCTGAATTCGATGCTCTCGGGTTGGGGCGTGCTGGTATGCTCGGCTTCCGAGGTGATCCGGTTCAGGTAGGCGATCGGCTGTGCACTGATCAGCAAACGACGTCCATCGTTCGTGGAAGTGGGGGTGATCACCAGCATCGGCAGGCGTGCGGCGCGCTCATCGTCGGCCATGTCGGCGAGCCGGATGTCCAGTCGCCCGTGCGTCAATTCGTTCATGCGCTGCTCGAAGGCCGTTCCGCGGTCCATGGTGTAGAGGAAACGGCCGTCGCTCACCCGCCTGTACCGGATGAACATGTCGTTCGTAACGAAACTGAAGGCCACGGGATTGAGCACGTCGGCGCTCATGTCGTCGAGGTAGGACGCCGATCCGGTATGGATGGTGCTGTCGCGGAGCGCTGCGGCGTGGATCTGGCGGAAATACGTGGCACCGATCAGGCCGCCGGATGAGCCGGTGATCAAGGTGGTGCGGGCCATGAGCGACCCGTTCATCAGGCTGTCGGCGGCCTGCAGGCAGCGCACCGTCCACAGCATCGCGCGCAACCCCCCGCCGCTCGTGTTCACGATCACCATCAGGGGTCGGTCGCCTTGTCCGTAGGCCCGCTGGTTCGCCTTCCAACGGTCCAGGGTGGCCAGGTGGGCCGTGCGATCGGCCTCTGCGGCCGCGGCATCGGTGGCCATGGCGGCGATCCGCGTGCGGTCGTACACCGCGGGCTTGCCACCGTAGTCCAGCCCGTACGCCTGGCTGTCGTAGAGGAAGAGGTCGGAGCCGCTGGTCAGCGCGTTCAACCCCACCAGCACGGCGATGATCATGGTCACCGTCCAGCCTTTCAACCAGCTGAAGAGCGCACTGAGCAGCATGAGCAGCATGGTGAAGAGCAGGAAGGCGCTGGCGCCGGCCGGGATCTCGAACAGGTCGCTTCCGCTGAAGGCACCCAGCGCAATGAAGGTCACCACCACCACCACCTCGAAGATGCTGCCATTGATGTGGTTCTGCCAGAGGATGCTGCGCAGGAGTTCCTTGTCGTAGTGGGCGCTCGAACGGGCCAGTTTCACGCGAAGCCGGCCGGTCAGGTAGGTCTCCACGTGCCACTTGCGCGTGCGCTGTTCGCGGCGCAGCCAGCGCGAGGCCTTCCGTTGGGCGTGGCGGAGCTGCGGTTGCACCGGTAGAGGAGGGCCCACGATGTCCACCATCTCGTTCTCGCGGTGGTACTCGTCGGGCGTTTTCCCCGTGAGCTTGTGGATGTCGGTATTGGTGCGGATGAAATAGAGCATGGACAGGCCCAGGAATACCACCAGGCCGGTGAGGAAGCCGGCCAGATTGCGCGCCACCTCCAGGAACGGCACCAGTTCCACGACCGATTGGAAGCGCGCCGAGCAGGCGAGGAACGTGAGCACGAACGCGACCGGGATCGCCCCGTTGTTCACGCAGAACTTGAAGAACGGGCGCGAAATGGTGGAAAGGAAGGGGAAGCGGTACGCGTGCAACGTATAGGTGTACAGGTTGAACGCCGTCACGAAGCCCCCGAGCGCGAAGCCCGTGAGGGCGTACGACCAGAAGCCCACCTGGCCGAAGTATTCAGGGTAGAGGAACAGGTAGGGAATGCCGTATTTCACGCCCACCGCACTGCTCACGTAGCCGAAGAGCAGGAGCCAGCACAGCAGCAACAGGTGGTTCTTCTTGAAGTGCAGCACGAGCAACTGCACAGGGAAGGAGAAGATCACCCTGCGCAGCCTGGCTCGTGGTGTCAATCTGGCCACTGTGTAAAGATGGGACCCCCCCACGGATCATACGATCGGGAAGGCCGACTTGTTGTGGCCAGGGCGTTGTGGACGGGCGCTCAGGGAAGCTGCGCGGGCCGGGTCGCCGTGGGCAGCGTGCTGCCGAGGTTCTGCAGGATGATGTCCCGGTCGTTGTCCGCTCCGGTGTACTTGACCGTTCCGTCCAGGTCCAGGTCCTCGCGGTGATAGCCGTTCACGGTGCTCGTCGGGACCACACCGCCGATGCGGAGCAGGATGGCATCGCGATCGTTGCCAGTGCCCGTGTACTTGAGCGTGCCATCGAAGGTGGCATCGCCAGGCCAGAGGGCGGCATAGGTGCCGACGACCTTGCGGGCAGCGGTGCCATAGGTGGCGGTGGAAGTGGATCGGAAGTCGACCACCACCGGGCTCGCACCGAGGGCGATCGGTGTGGCGGTCATGGCACCCAGGTGGTTCCGATGCCGGATGGCCAGATGGTAGGTGCCGGCGGGCAGTGTGAAGCGCACCGCGGAGGCGCCATCCATGTCCACGACATCGCCATCGCGTTGCACCCATACGTGCCTGCTCGCCTTCACCGTGGAAGGGTTCGTCGCGTCGCGCAATTCGACCAATACTCGATCCACGATGGCGTCGTTTCCCGTGGTGGTCGGGATGCCGTTCACTGACAGGTCGCTGTAGGTGCCGCCCGGCAGGTTGTAGATCGTGGCGTACGGATCCGTTGGAAGGAGCAGTCCGCTGCTTCGAAGGTCATCGGCCATCAGGCCCGATAGCGGATCGAGCGCACCGCCCAGGAACACCTTCGGCGCCACCGCAATGGTGCCCGGGTTGAATTCCCACAGGTCGTTCGCATCCGCGAAGCCGCTCGAGCCCACCGAACTCGCGGAGGATGGGTCGCGTGCTCCCGCGAACACATAGCCCTTGTCTCCCGCACTGAACCCGACCCCTGCGTAGCGGTAGTTGCCCCCGAGATCGACCTGCTGCGTCCAGGTGTTGGTGGCCGGGTCGTACGCGTGGAACA
>CAZFAW010000051.1:0-2093 GCA_964517015.1 uncultured Chryseobacterium sp. | reverse complement strand
CCCTTGCCTTCGACGCTGAACGCCGCTGCGCGCGAACGTGCACCGCCAGGCAGGTCCGCACGCACCGCCCATGCGTTCACCACCGGGTCGTATTCCCAGAAGTTCTGGGTGGCTGCTTGGGTGGTCACGTATCCCTTGCCGCCGATGCTGAATCCGAGGTCGGCGTTCGGCGGCAAGGCCGCCTTGACGGTCCATGTCCGCGCTGCGGGATCGTAGGCCTGGAAGTCGGTCAAGTACACCACGCCGGTGGTGCCCCCACCGAGGTATGCCGTGCCACCGATACTGAATGCGATGGGGTATTTCCGCGGGGCGCCTGGGAAGAAGGGTCGTTGTGTCCAAGTGTCCGGTGCCGGTGTAACCACCGGTCCGAAGTCCCAGAGGTCTGTCAGGATCGTCGAGGAGCCGGAAATTCCACCGACCACGTAGCCGGTGTTGCCGATGCTGTACGCCGCTGCGTTCCGTCTACCGGACGCACCCCATTGGGCGGGCGCGCTGCTCCAGGTGTTCGTGCTCGCATCGTAGGCATGGAACGCCTGCGTGTTGTTCCCGCAGCCCACGTAGCCGAGCCCGTTGGCCACGAAGGCCGACCGACCGGACAGGCTGCCGCTCGGGATCGGCGCCTTCACCGTCCAACTGTTCGCGACCGGATCGTACTGCCACAGTGCCGATGAATTATCGGCGATCACATGGCCTTTTCCTCCGACGGCGAACGCAACTCCGCCTTCGAACGCTGCTGGCATGGGTGCTTTCGCCGTCCAGGTATCGGTGGCCGGGTCATATTCCCACAGGTCGTTCGATGGGTTCTGGTTCCAGAAGATCGTATCGGTATCGAGCCCGCCGCCCACATAGGCCTTTGTACCGATGGTGAAGGCGATGGCGCCGTGCCGATTGCCGCCCGGGAACGGCGCGATGGGCGTGGTGTAGGTAAGCGCCGGGTCGAACTTCCGGAAGTCCGCGAAATAGGTGAGGTTGCCATCGTTACCGAGCCCGATGTACGCGTAACCACCCACCACGAAGGCGGTCGCCCTGGCGCGTGGAGGGTACACGCCCCCTGAATGGAAGGACACGGTGTTCGTTGCCGGGTCGTGGCGGTAGATCGCTCCGGAAACCAGGCCACCGGAGACCGCGTTCGTTGAACCGGTCCCGAAATAGCCCATGCCTCCGATGCTGAAAGCGACCCCGTATGCGTTGGCGGGTATGTTGCCGTTGGTGGGGCTCAGGTAGTGCCATTCCTGTGCGCGAACGGGGATGCTTGCAAGGAAGCAACAGGATAGGAGCGCAGGAGCGTGCCGCATGCGTGTCGAAAGCCGATGCCGTGAAGGTCGCGTGTTCGCACCAAAGACGAAAGAACCCGTACACGGTGGCCTTACCGGGAACTTCCGCACGCCTACATCTTCTCCAGCACCAACGCCATCACCGCCCGCTCCGCTTCCTCGGCCTTCGCCTTCCACGCCTCGGCTTTCGCCAGCACGTCCTTCTTCCATGCCGCGTCGTCGAGGCTGTTGCAGTTGGTGCGCACGTTGAGATAGGCCGCGATGGCACCCGTGCGTGCGCAGAGCGCGCCCACGCCCGCATCGCTCGCACTGGCCTTCAGCCCTTGCTCGGCCATGGCCCGGATCAGCGTCATGCTTTCCGCGCAGAGTTCCAACGTGCGCAGCGGTACGAGGATCGCACCCTTGGTCGCTTCGCGGATCGCGGACTTGCGCGCGTCGATCTGCTCGGGTGAGCCTTTGGGCAGTTGCATGGCGGCCATGATCCGGTCGAACGACCGCGTGTCCTCATCCACCAGGCGGACGAGTTCCTGTCGCAACGCTTCGCCCTTCACCGCCCACCGGCTGAACTCCTCCCAACGCTCGTCCCAGCCGCGCTTGTGCGCACTGAGGTTGGCCACCATGGTACCGAGCGCGGCCCCGAGCGCGCCGCAATACGCCGCCACGCTGCCGCCGCCGGGTGCGGGACTTTCGGCGGCCGTCTCCTCGCTGAATCGCTTCAGGTCCATGCGCACCAGCCGCTCGTCCTTCGCGTCGGCCAGCAGGTGTTCGATCACGCGCTTCTCCGGGTCGAAGGGCGCGAGGTCGTCGAGCCCCAGGCTC
>CAZFAW010000050.1:0-10868 GCA_964517015.1 uncultured Chryseobacterium sp. | reverse complement strand
AAGCAAAGGTTGTGCTGTCGATGTCAGTCAAGCCTGAAATTTCTCTTAAGGTGTCGGGAAGAACGAAGGTAAAATCAGGCTTACTCAAATTATAGCCTGTAATTTTTTCATTGTTTTTATAAGTCGCTGCACAACCAAGTAGTGTCAATACGAAAAGTCCGATAATCTTTGAAGTCATATTATTCATAATTCCTGTCTGTCTTTTAAAATTACCGCTAACTGATCATTGCCGCATTGCGTCAATTTCTGGACTTGGGCACCGGTGCCTATTGCGTATATCATTCCGAATGGGATGGTAACACGCAACAGGACCATCAGAGGTCCAGGTCATCCAATGGGCTTCGGATCTTGCCAAGGGCTTTGGTGCTGACGTGTGTGTAGATCTCGGTCGTCTTGCTGGAACTATGGCCCAACAGGGCTTGAATGTAGCGAAGATCCGTTCCCTTCTCCAGGAGGTGGGTGGCAAAGGAATGCCTGAGCGTGTGCACCGTTGCCGGTGTGGCCACACCGGCTTTCTCCCGGGCGCGATGGAAGATGACCTGCACGCTGCGTGGTGAGTATGGGCCGCCGTCCGGTCCTTCGAAGAGGTGATGCTTGGGCTTGTAGTATGCGACATACTCGTTCACGGTCCGCATGGCCTTCCGGCTGAGCAGGGTGATGCGGTCCTTCTTTCCCTTTCCGCCTCGCACGAGCAATTGGCCGCGGTCCATCACGACGTCCCGGCGTTCCAGCCCGATGAGTTCACTGAGGCGTAGACCAGCGGAATAGATGAGCATGAGGATGCAGCGGTGCTTGAGGTTGTCCACGCTCCGTAGGATCGATGCGACCTCCTCTTCGCTGAGCACGGTGGGCAGTTTCCTTTCCTTGCGCGGCCGTTCTATGAAGGTGACCCGGCCGGCATCGCCCACCACGTTCATGTAGTAGTACCGGATGGCGTTCACCGCCTGGTTCAGCGTGCTGTTGCTCACCTTGCGCACAGTGGCCAGGTGGTGCTGGAAGGCCTCGATGTCCTCGGTGCGGATGTCGTTCGGGTGCTTTTGCGGGAAGTGCTGGAAGAGCTGGCGCGCCGCCCCGAGGTACACCAGGATGCTCCGCGGGCTGTAGCGGGCCACCTCCAGCTTGCGGCGCATGGCGGCCAGGGCGTCCTCCTGCACGCGTGTAAGTGTGGGCGGCGAAGGCTTGTGCGGGGGCTTTTTGGTCTGGATGCCCGCAGTCTTCATGCGAGGTGAAGAGGGTGCGTCTTCCGGCCTCTTCCGCAGCCCGTTCATGTCCACCCATGTCAGGCCTTTGAACGCGCTGAAGATGGCCTTCAACTGTTCAGGCGAGTTGGGTGTCCACCAACAACGGTGCGTACCGCTCCATTTCGCTCCCGCCTTCTTCGCCGCGGCGATCAGTGCGGCATCGTAGGGGAAGTGCAGGGCGATGCATCGCTGATCCTTGTGCACCAGGTGTTCCAGGCGCACCGGCTTCGTTGCGGTGACGGCTTCGACGTCCATTGCCAAGCGACAAGGTAAGATCTTCACGCCGTGTTGCACTTCAAGCGCTTCTCCGTTCGCCACGATCGTTGTGCGGTGAAGGTGGGCACCGACGCATTGTTGCTCGGCGGATGGACGGACTTCAGCGGTGCGCAGCGGATCCTGGACATCGGCACGGGCTGCGGGGTGCTGGCCCTGATCGCGGCCCAGCGCAACACGGCGGCCCTGATCGATGCGGTGGACGTGGACGATGATGCGGTGGCGCAGGCCGCGGAGAATTTCGCGCACAGCCCCTGGCCCGATCGCTTGCGCGCCCATCGGATCGATGTGCGGAGAATGCGTACCCCGCACCGGTACGACCTGATCATCTGCAATCCGCCGTATTACGACGGTGGTATGGCTTCGCCCGACGAACGGCGCGCCGTGGCCCGCCATGCCGGGAGTCTGACCCTTGTGGAACTCTTGTCGGCCGCCGCCGGCCTCATGTCGGAGAACGGTCGACTGAGCCTGATCCTGCCGTGCACGCGCGAGAAGGACCTGATGGCCGCCGCGCGCACCTGCGGCCTGCACTTCCGCAAGCGTTGCGAAGTGCGCTACGTGGAAGGGCGCGCGCCCAAACGGCTGCTGTTGGAAGCGGGCCGCCTGCCTATGCAGGTGATGGACGAGGCGATCGCCGTGGCGGGGGAGGACGGCATCCCTACCGCCGACTACCGGCGGTTGCTTTCCGAAGTGAAGGACCTCTGAGGTGCGGTCCGCACCGGTTCATGCTTCGATCCCCTCTTCGTGGAACCGCACGCCGTGCTTTTCCAGTTCGTTCAGCACCGGATCGTAGATCTCCGGCTTCAATGGGAGCAGCACGCCGCGATCGCGGACCTTCCCGTTGAGCACCAGCTTGCAGGCCATGGCGATCGGCAACCCGACGGTGCGCGCCATGGCGGTGCGCACATGGTCCTGTCCGATCGATGCGAGCGACGCATGGATCTCCTGGTGCATGCCATCGACCGTGTAGCGGAAGCGGTGCCACATCACCACGAGGTCCTTGTCGTTGGCCCCGAGCTTCCACTTCTGCTCCAACAAATGCTGCAGCAGCACGGCGGGAGAGGCCGGATCCCGGTCGATCGGTGTTTCGCCGAACAAACCCAGCCAGTCGAGCTTGTTCATCACGTCCCCTTGCGGATCCAGACCGAGGTGGTAGGCCAGGTTCGTGCGGGTGCCGCGCGTGGCCGGATACGGCAGGAAGGCGTCCATGTAGTCGCGCCAGGTGGGATGGGGCGGCAGTTCCATGGTGTAACTGTCGTCGGTGCAGCCCAACTGCACGAACACGTTCCAAGCGGCGCAGAAACCCGCCTTGCGCAGCGTACCGCGCTTGAGGGTGGGGATGTCGTCGATCCGGTAGTGCGTCCGGTACTTGAGCGAATCGCGGTTGGCATATCCATCGAAGGCGCCGAAGCCCGCCACGTTCACCAATACCGGACGCTGGAAAAGCTGGTGGTAGGGGATGTACTTCGTAACGCCGTCCTGGATGTACTTGGCCGGGCCGCCTTGCCCGGCGAGGATCACGTTCCGCGGGTTCCAGCTGAACTTGTAGCCCCAGGGGCCGTTGTCGCTCTCGGGCGCCACCAACCCGCCGCAAAAGCTCTCGAACGCTTCCATGGTGCCGCCTTCCGCGCGGATGCGGTCCAGGATGCGCATGGCGCTCATGTGGTCGATCCCCGGGTCGAGGCCCATTTCGTTCAGCACGATCAACCCGGCTTGCTTGAACTCCGCGTCCAGCGGCCAGAGCGCATCGGGCACGTAGCTCGGGGTGATGACGTGCTTCTTCCGCATCAGGCAGTCCTTCAGCACGTCCATGTGCATGAACGCAGGCAGCATGCTGATGACCAGGTCGTGCTTCGCGATCAGCGCGGCGCGGGCTTCCGCGTTCGCAGCGTCCAGTTCGACGGCCTGCGCCACTTCCGATCCTTCGTGCACGAGGGCGCGTGCGTGCGCCACCTCGCGTTCGGCCACGGTGATCCGCCATTCCTGCCGGTCGGCGTGTGTGATCAGGTAATGGATCAAGGCGGTGGCCGATCGGCCCGCCCCCAGAACGAGGATGTTTCTCATGATCGCGCCGCGAACGTACACCCGGATGGCGGTCGCAGGATGCCCTTCCACCCGAGGCGGCGTGCCGGTGGTGCGCGACCGGGCGGAGGCCTGCGTTGGCCCGCGTGCGCGGCCGGTACACCTTCTCCGTCTTGGCACACCCGTTGCCTAGGACCCGCCAACCTATTTTCGCAACCCATCCACCGGAACCATGGAACGCATCGCTACCCTCTCCCTGGCCTGCCTGTTGGCGGCCCCCGCAGCACTCGCCCAAACCGCCGACCTCGTGTTCTTCACGGACGACGGGCAGAAGTTCACCCTGATCGTGGACGGCGATGCGAAGAACGCGGCCCCTTCCTCGCGCGTGGTGGCCACCGGCATCCGGAACGAAACGCCCATGTGCGTGGTGCGCTTCGAAGACAAGTCCATCCCCGATGTGAAGCAGAGCGGCTGGTTCCCGGCCGGCAAGGAATACACCGTGGTGGTGACCACCAACAAGAAGGGCGTGCGGGTGTTCCGCCCCCAGGGCGAGGCCGCACTGGGCACCGCCGCGGCCAATGAGCCGGCCCGGCCGAAACCCACGGAATTCGTCGAAGACCCCGCGCCCGTGCAGCCCGCACCCACCGGCACGCAGGCCGTGGAACAGGACGTGGACATGGGCGGCTCCCGTACCACCACCACTACCACGGTGACCGAACAAAGCCAGGGCGACGGCGAGAACGTGAACATGTCCATCGGGATCAACGGCATGGGCATCAACATGAACGTGAACGTGGACGACGGCATGGACGCCAGCGGCGAAAGCACCACCACGACCACCACCACGCACACCACCACCACCTCGAGCACCAGCAGCCATACGGTGAACGGGCAGCCCGTGCAAGCCGCCCAGGCGCGCCCCACCACCAAGCCCGCCGAACCCGAGGCATACAGCATGCCCGGCTACAGCGGGAAGGTCGGCTGCCCCTGGCCCATGAACGGCAGCGAATTCGCCGATGCGAAGCAGAGCATCCAGGGCAAGAGCTTCGAAGAGAGCAAGATGACCCTGGCCAAACAGATCGCCGGGGATCGCTGCCTCACCGTGGAGCAGGTGAAGGGATTCATGGGCCTGTTCAGCTTCGAGGACAGCAAACTGGACTTCGCCAAGTTCGCCTACGACCATACCTACGACATCAGCAACTACTACAAGGTGAACGACGCCTTCACCTTCGAGAGCTCGATCGACGACCTGAACGAGTACGTGCGTTCGCGCTGATCCACCCCGGCCCAACCGCCACTCCCATGCGGACCATCCAACATATCGGGCTGTCGATCGGCGTGTGCACCATGCTGCTCGGTGCCTGCAGCGGTTCGAAGTCGTTCGCCAAGAAGGGCGAGAAGCTCGACGCGGCGGGGCTCTATGCCGAGGCCGCGGAGATGTACCTGCAGAGCGCGCAGCGCAACCAGAAGAACGTGGAGGCCAAGATCGGCCTGAAGAAGACCGGGCAGATGGTGCTGAACGACAAGCTGAGCGAGTTCTTCAAGCAGTTCAGCATGGGCGACACGAAGGCCGAAGCCGTGAACGCCTATCTGGCGGCGCAAGAGTATGCCGACCGGGTGCAGCGCATGGGCGTGATGCTGGAGATCCCCGAGAACTACAAGAAGGACTTCGCCCAAGTGAAAGGGGAGTACCTCGTGCAACTGTACACCGAAGGGCAGGACCTGCTGGCCAAGCAGGACTTCAAGGCCGCCGAGGCCAAGTTCGCCCGCATCGCGCAGCTGGAGCCCGGCTACAAGGACGCCAGCAGCCTGCAGGACATCGCGTACCTGGAGCCGCTTTACCGCAGCGGGAGCGCCCATCTGGAAGGCGGTCGTTACCGGTCCGCCTACAACGATCTGGAGAAGGTGCTGGCCAAGAACCCCGATTACAAGGATGCCAAAGCCTTGCGCCAGGACGCACTGACCAGGGGACAGTATTCCATCGCCGTGCTTCCCTTCAGTGGTGCCGGCGTGAGCAAGGATGTCACCGCACGTGTGCAGGCCTATGCGATCACCGCATTGATCGAGGTGCGCGACCCCTTCCTGAAGGTGGTGGACCGGGAGAACATCGACCGCATCTTGCAGGAGCAACGACTGGGGTTGAGCGGCGTGGTCGATGAACAGACCGCCGTGAGCGCGGGCAAGCTCATGGGCGCACAGGCGGTGCTCATGGGCACCGTGATGGACTACCGCGAGATGCCCGGATCGCTGCGCCGCAGCACCAAGGACGGATTCGAGAGCTACCGCGTGCGGCAGTTGAACCCGGAGACCAACGAATACAGTTTCGTGGTGAAGTACAAGCCGGTGAAGTACGTGGAGTACTTCCAGGAGAACAAGGTCTACGCGTCCTTCAGCTACAAGCTGGTGAGCCTGGAGACCGGCGAAGTGCTCATGAGCAAGGTGGTGGAAAAGGAAACCAGCGACCAGGCCTATTACGCCAGTTACGATGGCAACAAGGAGAATCTCGTTCCCGCGCGCAACGGGGTGGTGGACCTGAACAACAACGCCCGCCGCGACCTGTTGGGCCTGCTGAACGCGTCGCACGACCTGAAGCCCATGGGCACGCTGAGCAACGACCTGTTGCGCACCACCACCAGCGGCATGGCCGGTGCGTTGCAGCAGCACCTCTCCAGCGTACTGCCGTGAAGCGCACCATGATCCTGCCCTTCGTGGTGTTGCTGGCCTGCAAAGGGCAGCAACGCACGGTTGACCCGGCCGGCACCGAACAGGAACCCGCGCGCCCGGCGTGGGTGAACGCACGCCCCGTCGTCGCATCGGACTACACGGGGATCGGCATGTGCCCCAAAGCCCGGCCCGATTTCCAGGAAACGGCGAAGAAGAACGCATTGAACGACCTGGCCAGCGAGATCAGCGTGAAGGTCGAGGGCAACAGCCTGCTCTACACACTGGACCGCAAGTACCGGTTCGATGAACAGTTCACCAGCACGATCAACACGAAGACCAGCGAGGAACTGCAAGGGTTCGAACTGGTGGATACCTGGGAGAACGGATCGGAGTACTGGACCTACTACCGGTTGAGCAAGGCCGAGCATGCGCGCATCAAGGCGGAGAAGAAGCGCCAGGCGATCGCCCAGGCCACCGACCTCTTCGCCCGTTCGAAGAGCAGCCTGGCCGCCGGCGATCTGAAGGGCGCCATCGATAACGATCTGCGGGCGTTGCTGGCCATGAAGGCCTATTGGGGCGAGAGCGATGTGGTGGAGATCGAAGGGAAGGAGGTGCCCCTGGCCAACGAGGTCTACGGTCATTTGCAGACGCTCACCTCCGGCGTGCGCATCGAAGCCCTGCCGGAGCGCTGCGAGCTCGTGTACGCGAACGGGTTCCGGAAGGAGGTGCTGATCACCGCATCGTATACGGGTGCGGCGGGCACGCGCGATCTGGCCCAACTGCCGCTGGTGGTGGACTATCCCGGGAACACCGGCAAGGTGACCGAGATCAAGAGCACCGATGCCGAAGGTCGCCTGCGGGTGAGCGTGCAACACGTGAGCCTGGACGTGGCGGCGCCGGAGATCCTGGTTCGGCCCGACATGAACGCCCTGGTGAGCGCCGAACTTGACGCCACCTTCACCAAACCCCTGATCGGAAGCCTCACCGTTCCCGAACGGCGCATCCCGATCGATCGCACCATGCCCAACGTGTACATGGAGAGCATCGAGCGCAACATGGGCCAGCCCGTGGGCGATGCCGGAGCGGCGTTCATGCTCCGCGAGGAGATGACACGACGCGGGTTCCGGTTCGTGGACCGGAAGGCGGAGGCTGACATGGTGCTGTTGTTGAACAGCACCACCCGCGAAGGCGGCACCTCGGCGGGCTTCTACACCGCTTTCCTGGACGTGAGCTTCAGCTTCCGCGACCGCCGCACCGAACAAGTGATCCACGAAGGCGGGAAACAAGGGGTGAAGGGCGTGCAGCTCAGCTACGAGAAGGCGGGCCTGGACGCCTACAAGAAGGCCGCGCAGGACCTGCGCAAGGAAGCGGTGCCTGCGATGCTCGCCGCGTTGTTGTAGGAACGCAGAAGGATCCGCATGTTTGGCACGCCATTCGCAAAATCACCCGTAACCGACCCATCAACGTCGACACCCATGAGAACGATCTCCACCAACCGTACCGTGACCGTGCTGCTGACGGCGCTGATGCTGTCCGGCGCAATGACCGCGTGCAAGAGCAAGAAGAAGGCCGCCGAGGCCGCCAAGCCCCCCGAGGGTGAAACGGAGGTGAAGGTGATGTGCTCCGGTCCGGAGTTCTTCACCGACGACAAGTACTTCCGCGCCAACAACCTGGGCGAAAGTATGGACCAGGCCACCGCCAAGAAGAAGGCCATGGCCAACGCCCGAGCCGACATGGCCAGCGCGATCAACACGCAGATCAAAGGCGTGATCGACAACTACGTGAACAGCCGGGAGATGAACAACAAGGAGGAGGTGGCCGAGCGGTTCGAGGGCCTCACCCGCGAGGTGCTGGACCAGAAGCTCACCGGCACGCGCACCATCTGCGAGAAGATGATGAAGACCAGCACCGGCAACTACAAGTGCTACGTGGCCATCGAGCTCAGCGCACAGGAACTGCTGGCCAGCTACAACGACCGCCTGAGCAAGGACGAGCGCTTGCGCATCGACTACGACTACGAGAAGTTCAAGGAGACCTTCGACAAGGAGATGGAGAAGTTGAAGGGCCAGTGATCGAACGCCCCTACAGGAAGCCCCCGCCGGATCCCGCGCGGGGGCTTCCTTTTCCGGCGGATACCTTCGTGCGCATGAAGGACCGCACATTGTTCTGGGCCGCGTTGATCATGTTGACCGGAGTGGCGCTCGGTGCGTTCGGCGCGCACGGGTTGAAGGGGCGGATCGGGCCGGACGCCCTCGATCAATGGAACAAGGGGGTGCACTACCAGTTCGTGCACGGCCTTGCGTTGCTTGGGCTGGGCGCCCTGGCAGGCCGGCTCCAGGAGCGACCACTGCGCCTGGCCCGTGCGCTCTTCCTCGCCGGTGTGGTGGCGTTCAGCGGTTCGCTTTACCTGCTCAGCACCCGCACCCTGCTCGGCACCGACGGGCTCACTCCGTTGCTGGGCCCGCTCACGCCCATCGGGGGGGTCAGCTTCATGGCCGGTTGGATCGTGGTGCTGGCACAGGCCCTGCGCCGGACCTGACCTTGCTCACTGGACCCCGCCGGGGCGGACGGCTACATTTGCCGACCTTTTGAACCATCACCTGAAGACATGAACGAGTACGGTACGAAACCGAAGAACGCCGACCTGGGGTCGATCGGACTGGAGCACGTGAGCGACGCCTTCTGGAACCTGGAGCCCGCCGAACTGGTGGAGCACATCCTGCTGAACGGCCAGGGCGAACTGGCCAGCAGCGGGGCCATCGCGATCGATACCGGCGAATTCACCGGCCGCAGCCCGAAGGACAAGTTCTGCGTGAAGGACGCGAAGACCGAGCATACCGTGTGGTGGGGCGATGTGAACTTCCCCATCACCTCCGAGCAATTCGACCGGTTGCACGGCAAGCTCAAGGTGTACCTGCAGAACCGGGAGGTGTACGTGAAGGACGCCTACGCCTGCGCAGACCCCGCCTACCGGTTGAACCTGCGGGTGGTGGCCGAACAACCCGCGAGCGCCATGTTCGCAGGCAACATGTTCCTGCGCCCCACCAAGCGTGAACTGGAGAACTTCGAGCCCGAGTGGCACATCCTATGCGCACCCGGTTTCCGCGCGGACGGGAACAAGGACGGCATTCGGCAGCACAATTTCGCCGCCATCGACTTCACCCGCAAGATGATCCTGATCGGCGGCACCGGCTACACCGGTGAGATCAAGAAGGGCATCTTCACCGTGCTGAACTACGTGCTGCCGCAGGAGCGCAAGGTGCTCAGCATGCACTGCTCGGCCAACATCGGCGCCGATGGCGACACGGCCGTGTTCTTCGGATTGAGCGGAACCGGCAAAACCACCCTGAGCGCCGACCCCGAGCGCAAGTTGATCGGCGACGATGAGCACGGTTGGAGCGATACCGGCGTGTTCAACTTCGAGGGTGGCTGTTATGCCAAGTGCATCGACCTCACCCAGGAGAAGGAACCGCAGATCTGGGACGCGATCAAGTTCGGTTCCATCCTGGAGAACATCGAGTTCAAGGAGGGTACCACCGAGGTCGATTTCAGCAGTGCCAGGCGCACCGAGAACACCCGTGTGAGCTACCCGATCGATCACATCGCCAACATCGCGGTGCCCAGCCTGGGCAGTCATCCCAGGAACATCTTCTTCCTCACCTGCGATGCCTACGGGGTGCTGCCACCGATCAGCCGGTTGACGCCGGGCCAGGCCATGTACCACTTCATCAGCGGCTACACCGCAAAGGTGGCGGGCACCGAAGCGGGGGTCACCGAACCGCAGAGCACCTTCAGCGCGTGCTTCGGCAAGGCCTTCCTTCCGCTGCACCCCACCAAGTACGCGGACATGCTGGGCGAACAGATGAAGAAGCACAACGTGCGCGTGTGGCTGGTGAACACCGGCTGGAGCGGCGGCGCCTACGGCACCGGACAACGCATGAAGCTCAAATTCACGCGAGCCATGATCACCGCAGCCCTGCGTGGCGAACTGGACAAGGTGGAATTCAAGGAGCACCCGGTCTTCGGCGTATCGTTCCCGACCACCTGCCCGCACGTGCCCGCCGAGATCCTGGACCCGCGCAACACATGGGCCGACAAGGCCGCTTACGACGGTACCGCCGAAAAGCTCGCCAAGCAGTTCAACGACAATTTCGCCAAGTACAAGGAGGGCGCGAGCGCGGAGATCCTCGCTGCCGCCCCGAAAACCGCGGTGAAGGCCTGAGCCCGATCCCTTTCGAAAGAGCCCCGGTACCACGCCGGGGCTCTTTCTTTGGGGCATGTCCTTTCGCTGGCTTGCGATCCTTGTGATGGTGGCGGCCGCCTGCACCGGATGCCGCGAACCTTCCGGGGCGCGCGTGCATCATTGGGTGGCCCTGCCGAATGCGTATGCCACGCACTTCCAGGTGTTCGCGGACGGGGGGACGTACCGGCTGCTCGTGTTCGGGCACGGCGGCCGCCGCGATACGGTGACCGATGCGGTGGTGAGCGCTCCGTTCCATCGCGTGGCGATCGCCAGCACCACGCACGCGGCGTTCATCGGTGCGTTGTACCGCACGCAGGCGATCGTGGGGTGCGCCGGCACCCGCGGCGCACGCGATCCCGCGTTGCGGAAGGCCATTGACGATGGGTTGGTCGTGGAGATCGGAACACCCGACGGAATGGATCGTG